>CAJOLD010000139.1 GCA_905235435.1 uncultured Lachnospiraceae bacterium | reverse complement strand
CTCCTCCGTCACGATGGTCTCACCCGTTTCGGTGATCCCGGCGTTCAAAACCAGCATCTCCAGTGTGGAGAGCGCCACTCTCGCATCCCCGTTGGCAAACTCGGCTGTTTTCTGTATCAGGTCATCATCGATCGACACCTTCTGCGAACCAAAGCCCGCCGGATCCACAAGCGCCCGTTTCAAAAGCGACGCGATCTCGTCGGCCGTCAGCGCGTGCAGCACGAACACCTTGCACCGGGACAGCAAAAGCCCCGTTGATCTCAAACGAAGGATTCTCGGTGGTCGCGCCGATCAGGATGATGCTCCCCTTCTCCACAAAAGGAAGAAAGGCATCCTGCTGCGCCTTGTTGAAACGGTGGATCTCGTCGACGAACACGATCGTCTTGGAACCGTACTCGCGGTTGCGGTCCGCCTTCGTCATGACCTCACGGATCTCCTTGATCCCGCTGGTCACGGCGGAAAAATCGATGAAGGAGGCGTTCGTCTGACCGGCAATGATCCGGGCCAGCGTCGTCTTGCCGACTCCGGGCGGCCCCCAGAAGATCATGGAGCAGAGCCTGTCGTTCTCGATAAGATTACGAAGGACCTTTCCCTTCCCGACGCTGCTGCCCGGCATATTCGTCAAGCGTGCGCGGCCTTAAGCGGTCCGCCAGCGGCTGATAAGCCTGCTCCTGAAATAATGACATCTGTTCCATGGTGTGCTTTGCCTCCCGGGGCGGCCCGCCCCTTTATGTTCAAAGTCTTATTCTTTACGTTCTGTCAGTTTTCGTCATCGCCGGTAACGCGGCAGTTGGCTGTCAGTTCATTGATGATCTCGCCGGCAATGATCAGTCCCGCTGCCGAGGGTACAAATGCGGTCGATCCCGGGATATCCCTTCTCACCGTACATTTCCTTACGGTTCCCGGCGGGCAGATGCAGTGCGTCCTGCAGCTGATCGACATGTCCTCGAGCGGACGGACCGGCTTTTCTTTGGAGTAGACGACCTTCAGAGAATCGATGCCCCTCTTGCGGCACTCACGGCGCATGACCTTGGCCAGAGGGCAGACGCTCGTCTCGTAGATGTCCGCCACCTCAAAAGCGGACGCATCGGTCTTGTTGCCTGCGCCCATACAGGAGATAACTCTCGTCCCGGCCTTCTTCGCATTCTCGACGATCGCAAGCTTCCCCGAGACCGTGTCGATGGCGTCCACCACATAGTCATACTCGGAGAAATCAAACAGATCCTCCGTGGAGGGAAGGTAGAACGTCTTATAGGTGCGGATCTCACAGGAAGGATTGATCTCCTTCGCGCGCTCCCCGGCCACATCGACCTTATATTTTCCGACGGTCTTTCTCGTCGCGAGGATCTGCCGGTTTAAGTTGGTCAGACAGATCCTGTCATCGTCGATCAGATCCAGCGCGCCGACGCCCGACCGGACCAGCGCTTCGACCACGTAGCCGCCGACGCCGCCGATGCCGAAGATTGCCACACGGCTGTGGGCGAGCTTATCCCTCACCGTACAGAAGCTGCGTTCTCGAAAACTGATTAAGCATATTTATAATTCTCCTGTTATCACAAAATCTGCCGCAAAAAGCATTAAAAGCTAAGGAAACTTCCATCATCTCCCGCAATCAGCATTCAAAGCCGGAGACACTTTCATCATCTCCCGCACAGAGAGAATACAGCAACCGGTTTGTTTTCGCAAGCGAAAAGAGGCTGCTTATGCCGGCTCCGGCCTTACCAGTTCCATGGTCTCACCATGGTCTCAAGTACCTGCAGATGGTTTCTTTCGGCGATCGCTAAAGCTTCCCCAAGCGCCTGCGGGTTCCAGACCTTTCCCGGCAAATGAGCGTCCGCCCCGAAGACGACGCTGTTTCCGACTTCGCCGGCGATCTCCCAGAAAAGCTCCCGGGGATAATGTCTGTGCTGCCAGATGCCAAGGAAGTTGATCTCAAGCGGAATGTCCAGTTCTTTGGCAGTCTCGCAAATGCGGCGCATCTGCTCTTTGTAGATCGTATCGTCTCCGATAAAGCGGATGATATCGGGATGTGCAAAGCAGGAGAAACAGCCTGTTTTGAGCGCTTCGATGGTCTGGTCACAGTAGCGCTGCAGGATCACGGGATCGGTCGTTTTGGCGGAGGACACTGCGTCTCCCACTTCGTTTCCCAGAAAGTGCTGTCCCAGGATATAGTATTCGATGGGAAACTGCCCGGTGAACCGGACCAGCTCTTCAAAATAAGCAGGATAGTATTCGACCTCCAGGCCGATATGAATCTCGATATCTTTTTCATATTCTTTTTGGAGTGCCAGTATCACATCCACATATTCCTCAAGCTGATCCATGCGCATTTTGCTGCCGCTGACATAACCGCCGGAATACGGCATCGGTGTGTGATCCGAGAAGCCGAGGATCTTAAGCCCGCCCTCGATGGCGTTCTCAATGTATTCCCTCTCGGTTCCGGTCGCGTGCATGCATCTCCAGGTATGGGTGTG
>CAJOLD010000138.1 GCA_905235435.1 uncultured Lachnospiraceae bacterium | reverse complement strand
GGGCGGGATCGGCAAGTCCACGGTCTGCAGCGCGCTTTCCTGCGCTTTTGCGGACAGGGGCCTGAAGGTCATGCAGATCGGATGCGACCCGAAGGCGGACTCCACGCTCTATCTTCACGGGGGAGAGCGGATCCCGACCATGCTTGACGTGCTGAGAGAAAAACGCAGCGCGGCGACGCTGGACGAACTGATCTGCACCGGATATAAGGGGATCATCTGCGCGGAGGCGGGAGGCCCGACGCCGGGCCTGGGATGCGCCGGCCGCGGGATCGGCGCCGCGTTTGAAGCCCTGGAGGAGAGAGGCGCGTTCCAGATACTGAAACCGGACATCGTGCTTTATGACGTCCTCGGCGACGTGGTCTGCGGCGGGTTTGCCATGCCCATCCGCGAGGGATACGCGGACAAAGTTTTTATCGTCACTTCCGGCGAGAACATGTCCATCTACGCGGCTGCCAACATCGCGATGGCGGTGGAGAATTTTAAGGAGCGCGGCTACGCGTCCCTGGGCGGGCTCATCCTGAACCGGAGAAATGTTCCCGATGAGCGGGCAAAGGTGGAGACGCTTGCAGGCGATATTCATACTAAGATCATTGCTGACCTGCCCCGGGACAATGCGATCTCGGACGCGCAGGATACGTCAAGGAGCGTCATGGAAGCTTATCCAGGCAGCGCTTACGCAACTGCGGTAAGAGAACTGGCAGACCGGATGCTGAGCGAAGAAGGGATAACTTTCTGAACCAGCCGGAAAAGCATCTTAAGGAGGAACCATGAAGGAATTTCAGCTTCTGAAGGATATGACCTGGGAATACAACGCCGACTGCGGCCTGTCCTATGCTTCTCCCGTCAGGGGAGTGTGGAATATCGTGCACATCGGAACGCTGGTCCCGGAGGCGCATCAGATCTTTGTCTGTCCGACCAGCTGCTTAAGAGGCGTCGTGCTGACGACTGCCGAGATGGGGGCCATGGATAAGATGTCCACGATCACGGTCAGCGAGGACAACATCCTCGACGGCGACATGGAGGAAGCGCTGCAGCGCGGAACGGAGCGGGTCATCCGCGAGCTTCCCGTGCGGCCCAGGGCCATGCTGATCTTTACCAGCTGCATCCATCATTTCAGCTGTATCCATCATTTTCTTGCGGTCAATTACCAGAGGGTGTATCGTGAGCTTCGGAAGGAATTTCCGGATATCGATTTTATCGACTGCTACATGGATCCGATCATGCGGCGCAAGTCGCCGCCGGTCCCTTCGCTGTGGAGGCAGATTCACAGGTTGCTGCCGGTCGGTGAGGAGAAAAGCAAGAAACAGGTGAACCTTGCCGGCAACTGCTTCGTCTACGGAGAAAACAGCGACCTGAACGTCATGCTGGAGAACGCGGGCGTGAAGGTGATGGACGTCAACACCTGCCGCACCTATGACGAATTTCTTTCGATGGCGTCCTCGTCGGCGGTCTTCACCTTTCACGGCACCGGCGCCGCGGCGGGCAGGGACATGGAGCTGAGGCTCGGCCAGAAATGGTTTAGGATGACGCCCGGCTACGATTTTGACGTGATCGACAGGGAGCTTGAGGAGGCAGCCGCATATCTTGAGATAGCGTCCCCTTCGCAGGAGGAGATCCGCTCGGAACGGGAGATGACCCTCCGCGCTGTGGAGGAGACCGCAGCTTTTCTAGGAGACACGCTGCTTTCAATCGATTACACGGCGGTGGACCGGCCGATGGAGCTGGCCCTGTTTTTGCATGAACACGGATTTCGCGTGGAGACTCTCTTCCTCGACAGCTTCGGTGAGTCGGAGGAGATCTTCGGGAAGCTTCAGAAGGCCATGCCGGAGCTTAAGATCTATCAGTCCCTCGGCTGGAACATCCGGCGGATGGAGAGGGGATATGACGGGAAGATCGTCGCGATCGGCCAAAAGAGCGCCTATTTTCATAACACAGATTATTTTGTTAACATCGTCGAGAACGACGGGATGTACGGATACCGCGGGATCAGGCGCCTGATGGAGCTGATCCGTGATGCGGCGGAGCATAAGAAACCCATGAGAGAACTGGTGCAGGTCAAGGGATGGGGATGCAGCTGCTGCTGAGATGACAGGAGAACGATTGTGAGAAGCGATTATCAGACACATGTATTTACTTCCACCTATACC
>CAJOLD010000137.1:1145-2371 GCA_905235435.1 uncultured Lachnospiraceae bacterium | reverse complement strand
TGTTATCCGTCGTACGGCAGTGGTTCTTGACCCGTTTCCAGTCGTCATCGATATAGTTGAATTTGGTGATCATGGCATTCCTCCCGCACTGAAGCTAAAGTTAATTCTTAAGCGCCGCAAGCACCGTCAGCTGCTCGGCCGAGGGCTCAAGGCCATCCTTTGAGAGCATGCCGGGAACGCTCTTCTTCCGGGTGCCGTGATAATCGCTGCCGCCGCTGACCAGAAGATCATAGCGGTCCGCCAGGTCCAGAAGAAACTGCGTCTGTTCCTTTGAATAGCGGGAATAATAGCACTCCAGGCCCTTAAGTCCGCTCTGCTTCAGGATCTTTACCCTGGCCTCGACAACGTCCTCGGGTGTAAAGCTCGATTCCTTTTCTCCGAAAGGATGCGCCCAGACGGGAATCCCGCCGGCAAGACGGATGGCGCGGATCATCGGGTCCGGCTCCAGATGGATACCGCCGGTATCCATCCCGTTCAGATACTTATCATATGCTTCTCTTGTATTCTGTACACAGCCTTTTTCCACCAGCAGGTCGGCCAGATGCGGCTTACCGGGGCAGGACTTGCTGCGCAGGCTGTCGATCTCCTCTTTGGAAAAATAGATCCCGTGATCCATGCTCAGGACCCCGATCCTGGCAAGGAATTTGTTGCGGCGCACCTCCTGCGCCATATTAACCGCCCGCTTCATAAATGAGTTGTCCGGATCTATACCGTAACCAAGCACATGGCACTGCCATTTATCCCTGTAACGGCAGGAGAACTCGATTCCCGGAATGAATCTGACATCCTCCGGGTTCAGCTCCAGGATCTCCCGGACGCCGTCAAAGGTATCATGATCTGTCAGCGCAAAGCATTCGATTCCGTCCTCACGGATCCTTTCAAGCAGCCCGGCAGGCGTATCCGTTCCGTCAGATGCCGATGAATGCATATGCAGATCAACTTTTGCACCCATAGCGTTCCACTCCTTTTATTGCAGATGTTTCTTCAAAAAATGTTTCCTTTTTTATTCTTTTCTGATCTTGCCTTCTTCAACGTTCCTCTCGATCAGTTCCCGCACATAGGAAGCCAGCACTTCCGATCCTTCATGCGACCGTTCATGGCGCCTGAGCACCTGGGAAAGAGCAATGTCGTGCTCCGTCCAGTCACTGCCGCCGTTGCTGTTGTTGAGCATCACCGGCTGCAGATTGTCCAGCGCGTGCGCAAAGCGCGCCTCCGGCGTCTCCCAC
>CAJOLD010000137.1:0-1090 GCA_905235435.1 uncultured Lachnospiraceae bacterium | reverse complement strand
TCCGGCGGCAGGATGCCGAACAGTCTCTCCTCGGCCGCCGCCTCCCGCTCCTTCTGCGTTTTGAGGCCTTCCTCGTCGTAAGCGTAGGTATCTCCCGCGTCGATCTCGACGACATCGTGGATCAGACACATGAGCATCGTCCTGGCGATATCCACCGGCTCGTTGGCGTACTCCTGAAGCAGCCACGCCATCACGGCCATATGCCAGGCATGCTCCGCGTCGTTCTCTCTCCTTCCGTGTCCGGAAAGATGCGTCTGACGCAGTATATTCTTTTCCTTATCGAGCTCCAGCGCGAATTCCATCTGGCTGGCAAAACGATCCTTATCCATGTCTTATCCCTCCGGTCATGCACCCCCGTCTCCGGGCTTGTTACTGAAGGATCCTGATGACCTGTTTGAGTACAAGGTCTTTACTCTTCTCTTTAAAATCAGCCTCCGTCATCTGCGAAGTCGTGAAGACCGCTTCTCCCTGAGGAGCGGACACGGACCAGTCCTGATCGATCAGTCCTTCGAAGGCACCCTTCACCGCTTCGGCCTGTGCCTCATCGGTCCGGATGTAGAAAGCGTTCCGGATCTTTTCAAACGGCACCGGTGTCTCCACCTCGCTGCTCCAGCGGATCGGAATGGTCCTGCCCGTGCTGCCGGCTGCCCAGACCATGTCCGACGCCACCGCAGAACCGGTGGGCAGCTTGCCCGCGCCGCTTCCGTAGAACATCAGGTCGTCGACCATGTTGCCGTGAACAAGGACCGCGTTGAACACGCCGCTGACCGAATAAAGCGGAGATACGTTCTCTACCAGATGCGGCGCCGCATAAACCTCCGGGCCGTCTTCCTCTTCACGGTAAACGCCCAGCAGCTTGATCCGGTAACCGTTCTCTTCGGCGATCGAAAGATCGGCCGGTGTGATCTTCGTAATTCCTTCCGTATAAATGTCGTCGAAGCGGACGGTCTTCCCTGTCACAAGTGATGCCAGGATGGCGATCTTACGGCCCGCGTCATGGGCCTCCACATCCGCCTTCGGATCCCTCTCGGCGTAACCGAGCGCCTGGGCTTCCTTAAGAACGACGTCAAAGTCGGCATTCTCCTGCTGC
>CAJOLD010000136.1 GCA_905235435.1 uncultured Lachnospiraceae bacterium | reverse complement strand
GCCTTCGGGACAGGCTTGAAACGGAGAGCCTGAGCAAACGCGAAAGGCGCGGCAGGCTGCGGTTTCTGTTCGGTATCCTTGCCCTGGCGGCTGCCTTTGCGGCTGTGATGCTTGCAGTCAGCCTTCTGGAGAAAGCGAAGGATGCAGGCACCGAAGGGAAGACTTCGGGCGCCGCCCGGAGCGGAAATGAGGAGTACTACGCAGCGGATGATGAGTTCGGATACGGGACCCGCCTGTGGGCGGACATGGACACGGTCGATTTCGAGCAGGGGCTGTATGCCTTTGATCACCGGATGGAGGCCTTCCTGTTTTGCGGTACGGACGATTCGGGCAACGAACATCCCGCTGAAGGCGAAGCGTATCACGGCGCCATGGCCGATTTCCTGCTGCTGATGGTCCTGGATTATACAGGTTTCCTGCAGATCGACCGAAACACGATCACGCCGGTCGGGATGACGACCGAAGAGGGGCTGTACGGCGGAGAAGAAGATCTGCAGATCTGTACCGCCCACTGGTATGGGAATAACGCTGACGAATGCGCGGAAAATACGGTGGAAGCCGTGTCGGCCCTGCTTGGATGGCTGGAAAACATTCACGGCTACTACATCCTGAACATGGATGACATCGGGGTGCTCAACAGCGCGGTCGGCGGCGTGGAGGTGACCATCGAGGACGATCTGTCCGAGGCGGATCCGGAGCTTGCCAAAGGCACCACGCTTACCCTGAACGACGAGCAGGCGGAGCGGTATTTCCGGGCCCGCATGTACGTCGGCGGCGGCACCAACGCGGAACGTATGGCCCGCCAGCGAGCCTACATGGACAGCTTTTTCGGTAAAGTGGGCGACCTTACAAGGAATTTTTACAAAAAGCTGTGGAACGACATCCACAAGTACGGCGACACCAACATGAACGGGAACGCTTTTTCCAGGATCGCCAACATGCTGATCAAAGGCGAGAACAAAGGCATGCTGACCCTGGAAGGGACAACTGTTGAGGGCTACATCTTAGGCGACGGCGTTCTTCATGAAGAATTCTATCCCTCCGAAGATGCTGTCTTTAATGTGATGAATCAGCTTTATCCGCTGATCCCCATCGACTACGAAGACCTGGAGGACTACGCCGGCGAAACGGAAGAAGACACGGAGTACTACGTCGGTGAAACGGAAGAAGATACGGAGTACTACGCCGGTGAAACGGAGGAGGAGACTGATCTATGAATGAGCAAACTTCTGCAATAAAGCAGAGTTACGACGAACAGGACGAGGAGATCGATCTGCTCGATCTGTTCGGCTTCTATCTGAGCAAACTGGTGTGGCTGATCGCCGCTCTGGTCATCGGCGCCGCCATCTTCGGCGCCTACACATGGTTCCTGGTTCCGGATCGTTTCACGGCGACGTCCCGCATGTACATGGTATCCGCGTCCAGCGATTCCGTGCTCAATCTCTCCGACCTGAACCTGGGCACATCCATCTCCAACGACTACGTGGAGCTGATGAAGAGCCGCCCGGTGATCGAGGAGGTCATTGAAGACCTGGGACTGGATTACAGCTACGAACAGATCCTTGGCATGATCAGCCTTTCCGTTGTGAACAACACGCGTATCGTCCGCATTGCCGTCACGAGCACGGATCCGGAGGAGGCGATGAGCATCGCCAACCGGGTGGCGATCGTGTCGAAAGAGCAGCTTCCCAAGGTGATGGAAGCGCCTTCGCCGACCATCGCGGAGTACGCCATCCTGCCTACCCAAAAGAGCGGCCCGAGCCTGAAGAAAAATGTGGCGATCGGCGCCCTCATCGGCCTGGTCATCGCGCTGGTCATCTTTACCATCATCTATCTGATGGATGATACGATCAAGACCTCCGAGGATGTGGAGAAGTTCTTCGGCGCCATGCCGCTGGCTGTCATCCCCGAGGGCGAGATCAGCTCCAGGACAAGGGAGGACGCCGGGGAGGCAAAAGCCGGAAACAGACAAAGAAGTGAAGGAAAAGGAGGGAAGGCATGAATACAAAAGCAATCATCGGTATGCAGCCGGATCTCCCTTATAGCCGTCAACCGGCTCCGCATCAACGTCAGCTTCCTCGGGAGCGACGTGCGCAAGATCATGATCGTCAGCTCCGAACCGAACGAAGGCAAGAGCTTTGTCGCCATGAACCTGTGGCGGCAGATGGCGCTGGCCGGGGAGAAGAGCCTCCTTATCGACGCCGATATGCGAAAGTCGGTGATGATCGACCAGTACGGCATAAAACGCGAGGACGGAAAAGAGGTGTGGGGACTTTCCCACTATCTTTCCGACAACAAAAAGCTGGTGGACTGCATCCTGTCCACCGACCTGGAAAACGGCGACCTGCTTCCCAACGCGAACAACACCGTGAACCCCTCCATGCTGCTTGACAGCGCCAAGTTTGCCTCGCTGCTCGATGAGATGGCTAAGGAATACCGCTATGTCTTTCTCGACGTACCGCCCCTTGGACTGGTCTCCGACGGAGAAAGAGTGGGGCACCTTTGCGACGGCGCCATCCTGGTGGTCCGCAGCGGCGTGACCGGCAGAGGGATCGTCCGCGATTCCGTTAGCCAGCTGCAGAGGGCGGGCTGCCCGCTCCTTGGCATCGTGCTCAACCGCGCCGGAGGCGGAAGCGGGAAGTACTATCATAAATATTACGGCAAGTATTACAGCCGCTATTACAGCGACGAGTATTATTCAAAGAGCTGAGCC
>CAJOLD010000135.1 GCA_905235435.1 uncultured Lachnospiraceae bacterium | reverse complement strand
TCCGGGGCAAAATCGATCTCATCCGCCGCCAGACGCCTCTCCATCTCTTCCAGCTTCGGGACATCCTGGGCCATCTCACGCTCCAGCGCCCGCTTCCTGATGAGCTCCGGGGGAACGTCGATGTACAGCGGGATCACACGGTCCTCTCCAAAATAAGCCTTCACCTGCATAAAGGACTTCGGCGTCCCTATGCCAAGCAGGTCGTCGGCGGTTTCCTCATCCATCAGGCCGTCGTCCACCGTAAAATAGTGCCAGGGACCGTGAACGGTATTGTAGGTCCGCCTCTCGATCACCCTGCCGGCTTCTTCCAGCGCTCTTAAGCCGTTCTCGTCCGTAAAATGATATTCCACGCCCTCATGCTCATGATCGCGCATCGGCCTTGTCGTATAGATCACAAAAGGACAGAGCGCCAGGGAAGGATCCGACAGGAGCATCCTGTATAATGTGTCCTTTCCCGAGGCGCTCTTACCCATTAAATAAAATAATTTTCTCATGCCTTAACGTCTGTCCTTAATCCCAGATCATGATGGTCTTGCCCATCTGCTTGTGAATGTCCATCTCAAAAGCATCTGTGATATCGCGGATCGATCTCACCCTGATCACGGCGCCGACCATCTTCTCAAGGTATTCCACCACGTCCTTTCGCCCGGAGTAGAGCTCGACGAGTCCTTCGAAATCCTCCCTGCCGCTGCGGCTTGTCCCGAGCAGCCGAAGTCCCTTTTCCAGCACCATGCGGGTGTTGACCGGCACCGGATCCTCCGAAACACCCAGAAGGCCGATCGTTCCCTCGGGGGCGATGTGGTCAATGATCTGTTCGATCACGGTTCCGGAGGCGTTGCCGCCGACACATTCAAAGGCGTGATCCACGACGAGATCCTTCGGGATCTGACTGACCAGGCAGACGTCGTCCGCAAAGGAAAAGTCCGCCAGCTTGCTCTCGATCACACCGAACACGATCACGCGCGACTTCGGGAAACGCGCCTTTAGAAGAAGCGCCGTGAAGTAGCCCATGTTGCCGTCGCCCCACACGCCGATGGTCCCCCGCTCCTCATGAGCGGTCCTGTCAAAGCGCGAAATGGCGTGATAGACCACCGACACCATCTCAGTGAAAGCCGCCACAAGATCGCTTCCTATCGTATCGGGGATCCGCACCAGTCTGTCCGGATCGGTCTCGATGTATTCCTGCATGAAGCCGTCCATGCTGCTGCCGCGGAACAGGGAGCTGCGCAGATAGTTTTCGGCGCGGACGCTGCTCTTTTCCACCGGCACATTGGGAATCATGACCACCTTCTCCCCGACGGAAAATGTCCCTGTCGGGTCATAGATCACGCTGCCGATCCGCCTCATGGATCAGCGCCATGGGAAGCTTGGCGCGCAGGATCTGCTCCGGCCTCTTTCCCTGATAATAACGCTGGTCCGCATTGCAGATGGACAGATGGGTCGGCCGCACCAGCACCCGGCCGCTGTCCAGGGACAGATCCCTGAAAACGATCTCAAACTGCCGCGGCCGCACCAGCTGATAAACCGCATTAAGCATTCTGATCCTCCAGTTTCATCCCGAGCAGCGCCTGAGCAACGGTGATGTCATAGGGATAGGTGATCTTGATATTGAAGACCTCTCCCTGCACCAGATGGACATGCTCTCCCTTGAGGACCATGATCTTGCACGCATCCGTGAGCGTGTCTTTCTCCTCCGGTGTCAGCGCCTCGTAAGTCTCCTTCAGTTTCTTCGCATGGAAGGTCTGCGGCGTCTGTCCCTGATACATGAACCGGCGGTCCGGGATCAGGTCGATCCGTCCGTCCTTCACGCTCTGAACGATCGTATCGGTAGCCGGGATCACCGTATCGGTAGCTCCGTACTCTTTCGCAAACCGGATGTTTTCCTCGATGATCCGGTGAGTCACGAACGGGCGCACCGAGTCGTGAGTCAAAAGGATCGTGTCATCATCCAGATCGCCGGCCTCCTCAATGTAACGGATCGCGTTCATGACCGTATCATTGCGGGTGGCGCCGCCTTCAAGGACGGGAACCTTGTCCGCCATGGGCAGATACTTTCTGATGATATCGGAAGTGTAGCCCACCCATGCCCTGGGCGAGAGCACCAGCACTTTTTCCAGTCCCGGATGCACCGCGAATTTTTCCCGCGTAT
>CAJOLD010000134.1 GCA_905235435.1 uncultured Lachnospiraceae bacterium | reverse complement strand
GCCCCCTTCCTGTCCCCAGAGGCGGCGGTCGGCCATTCGAAATCCGAGCGCCTCCATGAGATGCTCCTCCCTTATCAGGCCGCTCCCGTCCAGATCGGCGATGGTCCTGGCAACCTTAAGGATCCGCATGCAGCCTCTTCCCGTCAGGGAATACTTTTTATAAGCCGCTTTAAGCAGCTTATCCTCCGCGCTGCCAAGCCTGCACCAGCGTTCGAGCTCTTCCCCGCCAAGTTCTCCGTTAAAGCGCAGGGAAGTTCCCCGGTAGCGTTCCTTCTGGATCTCCACCGCATTCTCTACTCTTTCACGGATCTTTGCCGACGATTCGCCGGGTGCAGGATCGCGAAGTTCATCATAAGAAGGAAGCCCCACCTCAACGCACAGATCGATCCTGTCCAGGAAAGGACGGCTGATATGTTCAAGATATTTCTTTACATCCGCCTCTGTGCAGGCACACCTCGTCGGCATGGATTCATGGCCGCCGCGAGAATAAAATGCGCCGGGAAGGTGTAATCACCGTGCACCCTGGTGATCGTGATCTTCCCCTCCTCAAGGGGCTGGCGCAGCGTCTCAAGGACCTGGGGACGAAACTCCGGAAGTTCATCCAGGAACAGAACGCCGCCGTGCGCCAGAGAGATCTCGCCGGGTCTCGGATACCCTCCGCCGCCTGCAAGTGATGCTCCGGTCGCGGTGTGGTGCGGCGCCCTGAAAGGCCTTTCCCCTATCAGCCGGCTGTTTTCCGGAAGGATGCCTGCCACAGAATGGATCCTTGTGATCTCAATGGCCTCCTCCTTCGTAAGAGCCGGCAGGATAGACGGGAGGCATTTGGCCGTCAGCGATTTGCCGCAGCCCGGCGGTCCGATCATCAGCATGTGATGAAAACCCGCGGCGGTGATCTCGGCGGCCCGCCGAAGAAGCGGCTGTCCCTTCAGCTCCGCAAAATCCATCGCCGGCTCCCTCATCTCCTCCTTTGGCAGATATTCGGCAGGCTCTTCCAGTC
The DNA here is from genome assembly GCA_905235435.1 of uncultured Lachnospiraceae bacterium. Taxonomy (GTDB): domain Bacteria; phylum Bacillota; class Clostridia; order Lachnospirales; family Lachnospiraceae; genus CAMOKZ01. The sequence continues at coordinate 1,532 of CAJOLD010000134.1, read as the reverse complement.
TGCCCTCCCCTGTCATAAAGGCGATCACCTGCCTGAGCGACCAGGCGCCCTTAACGTCCACATCCGGAGCATTGGCTCCCTCCGCCAGATTCTCCGCCGGGACGATGCAGGTGCCGCAGCCGAATTCCTTTGCCCGGAAAGCCATCTCCATGATCCCGGGCACAGGTCTGATCGCGCCGGAAAGTCCCAGTTCCCCTGCGATCATCATATCTTCCATCCCGGGCGGAATGATCCCCATGGCGCCGAGCACCGCCACAGCGATCGGCAGGTCGAACCACGACCCGGATTTGCGAACATCCGCCGGCGAGAGGGAGACCGTCACCCGCGAAGCGGGCAGGCGAAAACCGCTGTTCAGCAAAGCCGTACGGATCCTGTCCTGCGCCTCCTTCACCTCGGAAGCCAGGAATCCGACCATCACAAAACTGGGCAGACCTCCGGAGATGTCCGCCTCCACTACCACTTTTCTGGCCTCGATCCCACAGATCGCGGCTGTTGTCACTGTACTGACCAAATGCAAATACCGCGTGCTCTCTTATTGTCACATATTGATTATATTTTACCCGTGGTGAGCAGAATGTCAAGCATTGATCAGAGCAAAGGTCAATCAGGGTCAATCAGGGGACAACCCCTGATCGGCCCGCGATCAGTTTAATTCTCCGGCCTGCGAAGAACGTCGCCCGGCGTTGCCGGGCAGTCCAGCGCAACGATCACCTCCTGTTTCGGATGAGGCGCGCTCTCCATGGGTTTCCCCTCTTTGTCGGTGATCGACAGGACCTTTGCTTTTACATCCTGTCCGTCCGTTTTCAGTATCTCGATGTTCTCCCCGACGCTGAACTTGTTCCGCTGGGAGAGTATAATGGTGTTTTCCTCCGGTCCCCAGATAGGTGTAATCGGTTATGTAGGTATTGCTCTCGTATATCTGTGATTCCTCTCCGGGTTTCCCGTAGAAAAATCCTGTCGTAAAGGGCCGGTAAGTGCAGCCGGCGATCTGGGCGCGGTACCAGTCCATATGCTCCTGATAGAGGGCCGGATCCGTATAATAGTCATCGATCGCCCTCCGGTAGGTTCGGGCCACAGCCGCCGCATACAGCGCGTTCTTCATCCGGCCTTCCACCTTGAAGCTGTCGATCCCTGCCCCGACAAGATCCGGAATATGCTCAACCATGCAAAGGTCCCTGGAATTCAGAATGTAGGTTCCCCGCTCATTTTCAAAGACTGGCATATACTCTCCGGGCCTGGTCTCCTCCATCAGCGCGTATTTCCAGCGGCAGGGATGGCTGCATTCGCCATGGTTGGCGTCTCTTCCGGCCAGATAATTACTCAGCAGGCACCTGCCCGAATAGGAGATGCACATGGCCCCGTGCACAAAAGTCTCGATCTCGAGATCATCCGGGATCCTCTCCCTGATCTGGCGTATCTCTTCCAGGGACAGTTCCCTGCCCGTGACCACCCTGACGGCGCCGAGGCTGTGCCAGAACAGGAAGGTCTCATAGTTGACGTTATTGGCCTGGGTACTGATATGGATATCCATA
>CAJOLD010000133.1 GCA_905235435.1 uncultured Lachnospiraceae bacterium | reverse complement strand
GGGAAGGTGCTCGTAAAGACGTTCGCGCCCTCGGAGGCAAGCGCTTCCGCAACGCACATCATCACGCACTCCGCGATGCCCACATTGATGGCATTTGCCCGGTTGGAGACCGACGCACCGTCGAAGAGGCCGCTTGCGTTCGACAGGTCGCTGTCGATCGTGTAGAGGCGGTCATCCTGCGCAAAGGCACTCATCGCGTTCTTTGCGATCTCGAAGGTCGTGTATTTCTTCTCCGGATCAAGCTTTAAGAGCGCGTCCTCGCCGTACACAAGCTTCTTGTCCCTGACAGGCGCTTTCTTCGGAAGCTCATGGAGCACTTTTCTTTCGACTGCGGTGATCCGGCCGTCCCCGCCGCGGACAATGACCATGCCGGCTTTGGCGGCTGCCGCATCCAGTTCCTGCGGATCAAATCCCTTCAGCGCAACGATCTGCTTTTCACGGACCGCAAGCAGTTTCTTCCTCTCAAGGGAAATCTCCGTCTCCTTCATAACCGTCTTGTGAAGGCCCGTGGAGGAAATGCTTCCGCCGATGCCCTTCACGCCGTTGATGATGATCGCGGTCGGCCTGCCGTATACTTCATGGTTTGCAAAGCGATCGATCGCCTGAAGGATGCTCTCCATCTCATCGGCGTAAGCTTCGATTACGTTGAAGCCGTATCCTTCAAAGATCTCATGCGCCCTGTCCAGGCTCACAGAAAGCTGTTTGGTCGTGTCGGACTGACCGTTGTTCTTGTCAACGATGATGCACAGGTTGCTGAGGTTCCTGTCTGGCCGCCAGCATGACGCCTTCCCAGTTGGAGCCTTCCTGCAGCTCGCCGTCGCCGACCATGCAGTACACCTTCCTGCCGCCTGCTCTCTTTCTCGCCAGCGCGTAGCCGCAGGCGATTGAGATGCCGTGTCCCAAAGGTCCGGTGGCGACAGCCACGCCCGGAACGACCGGGCCCGGATGGCCTTTAATTAGGGCTCCCCATCCGCGCGTTCCGAGGAGCGCCTCTTTGGGGATATAACCGTAATCCGCATAGACCGCGGCGAGTGCTGCCACCGCATGTCCTTTGCTCAGCACAAATACGTCCTGATCCGGATCTGTCGGATCTTCCACATTGAAATACGCGGATCCGCCGTAATAGAGCGCCGTCATTCCCGGCAGTGCCGAATAAGCCCCGCCGACATGGATCCCGCGGTCAATGGATGTATCGGCCTCAAGCACACAGTCGAGCCTTAAGTCCGTTTCCTTGATCCTGAGCAGTGAGGCCAGCATATTATAATTCGTCATACATTCCTTTCCTTGGCGCACACGCCGCGCCAATCAGCGGTAAAACGCTTTGATCAGTTGTAAAGGCTTAAGACTTTCTCCTTCAGCTCACTGTCCGGTGCGGATTCAATGACCGGTTTGATTCCCGGGAAATTCAGCGCATTCATCAGCGTTCCCCTGTCCATCACGTCAAGGATCTCGGTCATCGGCTTGTGCGAAGCAATCGACAGCGCCTCGAAGCGCTTACGCGCTGAGACCTGGATCTCGGCTCTTGCAGGCGGATAGCCCTTGCCGAAGTCATCGCAGAAGATGTTCTCGAGAATCATTCTCACGTTCACGTCGCCGCCGATTCCGCCGTAGCCCTTGTTGAGCGGAAGGGAGATGCAGTTGCCCGCGTTCACTCTCGAGAAAAGGAATGCCTCGGCCGGATCCATCAGAAGGCCGCAGGAAGTTCCCGGATACTGCAGAACAGCGTTCATGTACCCCTGGCCTGTGCCGCACCCGCCGATCACGAAGTCGACTGCCTTCAGGTTCAGCAGCAGGGCGCTGAGAAATGCTGTCTCCATGTAGCTCAGGTCCGGCTCCCCTTCTTCGTTCTTCATGCCAAGATTCAGGAGCTCATCAAAACCGATGGTGGCTGCCGCAGCCATGACATCTTTATTTCTGTGTTTCGTACTTCCTTCATTAATAACTGCTGCTTTCATGTGTTCCCCTTTCCAGACGCACCTTCCCGCGTCTATACCGGCATGCCGGAAACCGAAGTTTCCGGCATGTTCATTCTCTGTTATCAGGCTTTTCCGTCCGACATGCAGACCTTGATCCAGCTCTTGACCACTTCCATAATCGCTTTCTGTGACTCAGGCATCAGATCCAGTGTATGCATGTTCGTGTCATGCTCCTGGATCGTCTTATAGATCGTGACGACGTTGGTGTGATAGATGATTGTTCCGACGTTCACCTTGTTGATGCCGTTCGCGATGGCCTTCCGCACATCCTCCTCAGGGATGCCCGTACCGCCGTGAAGAACCAGGGGAAGATCCAGCGCCGCATTGACCTCTGCCAGTCTGTCAAAGTTGATCTCGGGTTTGCCCTGATAGAAGCCGTGCGCCGTGCCGATGCCGACAGCGAGGAAGTCCACGCCGCTCTTGTTGACCAGCTCTACCGCATCCGGA
>CAJOLD010000132.1 GCA_905235435.1 uncultured Lachnospiraceae bacterium | reverse complement strand
ACTTCCTTTGCCACCCCTTCGGCAAATCCTTCCGGTGCGTTGAGCCCTGTCCCGACAGCGGTGCCACCGAGCGCAAGCTCCCTTAAGGGGTCCATCGCCGCCACGATCAGCTCGATGTCCCTCTCCAGCGAAGCTCTCCAGCCGCTGATCTCCTGGGAAAAACGGATCGGCACGGCATCCTGCAGATGCGTCCTTCCGGATTTGATCACGTCCTCATTTTCCTTCTCCAGCCTCCGGAAGGTCTTTACCAGTTCCTCCAGCGCCGGAAGCAGCTGATCCTCGAGCGCGGTCAGCGCGCTGATGTGCATGGCTGTCGGGAAGGTGTCGTTCGAGGACTGGCTCATGTTGATGTCGTCGTTGGGATGGCAAAGCGTCTTTCCGGCGATCCTGTTCGCCAGGTTCGCGATCACCTCATTGGCGTTCATGTTCGACTGCGTGCCCGAGCCGGTCTGCCAGACCACCAGCGGGAATTCTCTGTTAAGCTGTCCCGCGATCACCTCGTCGCAGGCTGCGGCGATGGCATCGAGCTTCTCGTCGGTCATCTTCTCCGGCTTCAGCGTGTGATTGGTCAGCGCGGCCGCCTTTTTGAGGATGCCGAATGCGCGGACGATCTCCTCCGGCATGGTCTCGATCCCGGATCCGATCTTAAAATTCTCATAGCTTCTCTGCGTCTGGGCACCCCAGAGACGGTCCGCAGGAACCTTCACCTCTCCCATGGAATCATGTTCAATACGATACTCCATCTTATGTTACTCCTTCCCGAGCGCGATCAGGGCCGCTCCGATGGCGCCGCAGATCTGCGCATGCTCCGACAACTCCACCGGTGCCCCGAGTTTTTCCTCGAGCGCCTTTACGACGCCTTCATTTCTGGCGACGCCTCCGGTCATCATGTAAGTATGTTCCTGCTGCTGCCTCCCGAGCCTTCCCGCGAGGGACGCGGTCTTCGAGGCGACAGCCTGGTTCAGTCCGTGAACGATATCCGCCGGCGGCGTGTTGTCCGCCACCAGCGAGACCACCTCGCTCTGCGCAAACACCGAGCACATGCTCGAGATGTGCACGTCACTCTCCCATTTGAGGCCCGCTTTCGCGAATTCCTCCAGCGGCATTTCCAGCGCTGCGGCCATCATCTCCAGAAATCTGCCGGTGCCGGCCGCGCACTTGTCATTCATCACAAAATTGACGACATTGCCTTTCTCGTCCAGACGGATCACCTTGGAGTCCTGTCCGCCGATATCGATGACGGTATCTACCTTCGGATTCAGAAAATGCGCTCCCTTCGCGTGACAGGTGATCTCGGTAATGCTCACGCCGTCCATTCCAACGTTCTCTCTTCCGTACCCGGTGGTCACCACCCGGTCAAGATCCTTCTTCTGAAGCTCTGCCATCTCAAGGGCTTTCGCCAGGGCTGCCTCGGCCTCCGCGGCGGCTCCCCGCCCGGTCGGAAGAATGCTCCAGCCAAGGATCTTTCCTTCTTTATTCATGATCACCGCATCCGTGCTGGTGGACCCGCTGTCCACTCCGGCCGCAACGGATACGGGAGATAAATTCTCTGCCATCGTTCCCTTTTCCTCTTTCAGAAGTTCTCCGAGCGCATCCAGACGGGTGCGCAGCTGCCCCCCATGCCCTGGGGCGTCCCGTCGCTCTCCGCCTTCAAAAGCGGCACCTTCGTCTTCTCCTGCACGCTGCGGTACTCAAAGCCGTAATAATCGCAGAATTTGACGGTATGAAAGATCACTCCCTGCGCGTTCGGATGCGGCTCGTACCCCGGCCGGTCCTGCATGCGCATGCACGCATTCTGCTGGGAAAGCAGCGCCCCGGCGTAAGCGTTAAGGAGCTCCTCCTCATCCTCCGTTTCCGGCGGAGGCGGAAGGATGCGAAATCCCGTACAGGTCCTGTCATCGACCGGGTAGGGAAGCCTGTCTCCGGCAAGCCGGGCAATGCTTCCTCCCGCGTGCGCCCCGGTCAAAGTGATGTGCTCTTTCGCAAGAACGGCGTCCCTTTCTTCCTGTTCCAGGCGGGCGTTCTCCTTCCAGCTTCTTAAGAAGCCCTCCCTGTCAAAGGAAAGCGAGCAGTAAAGCCCCCACTCCCGGATCAGTTCCCGCAGGGAAGCGGCCAGACGCTTTCTGTCCCTCTCCCCGTCCTGATGCGGCAGAGGAAGCAGGTGGATGAACTCGATCTGCTCCTCACTTTGGAGCACGTCCGCCACCCTTCGCATCACGTCGCAGCAGTCCGTCAGGACCAGACTTTTTAACTTCTTTCTTTTAACGTCCTCGATCACGCCTTTGCCGTAGCCGCACAGGTTGGGATGGGCACAGGTGTCGGCGCAGTCAAAGGAAGCGTAGGCCGGGTCGAGCTTCTTCACCTCGCACCCGAACCCGCCGGTAAATATTTCGACTGGCGTGTACCGGCAGACATACCAGACTGTCTCTTTCTGATTCAATGTCCCCGCTCCTCCAGCATCTCGATAAATGCATCCAGGCGGGTTGAAACCTGTCCGTCGGAGGAATTGTCCTCGTCACACCCGTCGCCGTTGAGGATCAGCGCCGGGAAGCCTTCCGCCTCGAGCGCCTCCTTCATCTGCGCGGAGATCCCCGCCGTCTGCTTGCAGCCCCAGTGACAGAAGATCACGACACCGTCCACATTAAGAAACCGGCTCATCTTCACACATTTTTCGATGCGCCTGAC
>CAJOLD010000131.1:1052-3347 GCA_905235435.1 uncultured Lachnospiraceae bacterium | reverse complement strand
GTGGAGAGCCTTTTCGGCAAAGAGAGAACGATCGTAAGCAGGAAGCCCGTGTCCGGAGGGGACATCAACGAGGCGTACGCCCTTGTGCTGGATGACGGGCAGACTTTTTTCATGAAGCAGAATGCTGCATCCGCGCTGCCGTCCTTTGAGGCGGAGGCGAAGGGCCTGCTCGCGATCGCGCGCACAAAGGCGATCGGAACGCCGCAGATCCTGGGGCTGGGGAAGGATCCGCAGGGATTTTCCTTCCTGCTGCTCTCCATGATCATCCCGGGGCAGAGGATCCCGAACTTCTGGGAAGAATTTGCGCATGACCTCGCGCGGATGCATTCCTTTGATCTTCCCGAGGGGACCCTGTTCGGCTTTGAAGAGGACAACTATATCGGCGAGCGCCGGCAGATCAACACGCCGCAAGAGACATGGATCGGCTTTTTCCGCGACTGCAGGCTGGAAATGCAGTTCAGGGATGCCAGGGACTATTTCGAGCCCGAAGACAGAAAACGCCTTGATGCGTATCTGATCGAACCGGAAAAGCCCCGGCTTGTGCACGGGGATCTGTGGTCCGGGAATTTCATGACCGGCGGCGACGGCAGAGCGATGCTCATTGATCCGGCTGCATATTACGGGCATCCCGAGGTGGACATCGCCATGACACGGCTGTTCGGCGGCTTCTCATCACAGTTTTACGAGGCCTATCAGGAGGTCCTGCCCGCCGAGCCCGGTCTGGAGGACCGCATAGAGATCTACAACTTTTATCAGGTGCTCAATCATCTGAACATGTTTGGGAGCGCGTATCTGCCGGCGGCGCGGCAGGTGCTCCGCAGGTACGGGAACTGATGCCGGCGGCCGGCTGGCCAAATGGAGAACATTAAGAACATTATGAGAATGAGAATCAGGAGCAGGCTGCGCGCATCCCTGCGCGCGGCAAAGGTGATGGGCCTCGGCCTGGCGGTCATGGCCATCGGCATGACTGACAGGGCTTTTTGCATGACGGTCATGGCTAAAGAGGCGGCGGATCTGACCGAGAAGGCGGATTCCCGGCTTCACGCCTCCGTCCAGCACAGCACCCCCTCCCCCGAGTGGGTCAGGGCGCTGCCGCAGGCCAAAGACGAGGACACGCATCAGCTTTTTATCGTGGCCGCCATGGGAATGGACAAAACGACCGCATCGGTCAGCATGCACCGGCGCGGCGAGTCGGGAGAATGGGAGCAGATCCTGTCCTCGCCGGGATACGTCGGCCGAAACGGTATGTGCTATGACGAGGGCCGCGTGGCCGGGTGCGGGCAGACGCCCATCGGCGTATACCATTTTACAAAGGCATTCGGGATATCGCCCGATCCGGGCTGTCCCCTTCCCTACACCCAGGTCGACAGCGACCTGTACTGGTCCGGGGACGTAAACTGCAAGTACAATCAGATGGTCAGGCTGAGCGAAAACCCCGGGCTGGATGTATCAAACAGCGAGCACCTCATCGACTACGAATATCAGTATCAGTACTGCCTGAACATCAGCTTCAATGAGGACGGTACTCCCGGCCGCGGCTCCGCGATCTTCCTGCACTGCCTCGGCCCCGCAAGGCCCTATACCGGCGGCTGCGTGGCGATCCCGGAAAACATCATGGAGCTGGTCATGCAGAATGTGAGCGAAGACTGCGTCGTCGTGATCGATACCCTTGAGAAACTGGGCGGCAGTCTGTAAGAGCCGCGCACGGATGATCCTTGATCGATCCGGCGCGGCCCTCTTTTTATGCATTGACTTTATGCATTGCCTTTATGCATTTACTTTATTCCATTACTCTTGTTATCTGGCCCTTCTGTATGCTCTTCTTACGATGATCCCCAGGGCGATGAGCATGATCAGGATCCACTGCGCCGCCGGAGTGCTGTCGCCGGTCTTCGGCGCGGCGGGTTTCCCGCTTCCTGTTGTTTTGTCTTCTGTCCTGCCGTTTGTCACAGGAACGCTCTTGTTGTTCGGATCGCTGCTCTTTCCGGTGGCCGTGGCTTCGTTTACGACCTTCCCGTTTGTTACGTCTTTGGCCGTTACGGTGTAGGAGGTCTTTTCCGTGTGCGACTCTTTCGGCTTCAGCGCTCCGACTGTCCACTTGTCTCCCGTCAGCGCATCGGTGAGTACGACATCGGTGATGGTCACATTTCCGTCGTTGGTCACGGTTATGCTGTAGGTGATCTTTTCGTCCTGCCTGTAGGCAGTCCCGTTTGCCGGCTTGCTGGTCGTTGTCTTGACCACGGTGAGATGCGGCTTTGACGCCTCTGTCTCCTTCTTCGTCTCGGGCTCGGTCTC
>CAJOLD010000131.1:0-1036 GCA_905235435.1 uncultured Lachnospiraceae bacterium | reverse complement strand
CCTTTGTCTCAGGCTCGGTCTCTTCCTTCGTCTCAGGCTCAGTCTCTTTCTTCGTCTCAGGCTCAGTCTCGGGCTCCTCGGACTCGTCCGGCGTGGTCTTTTCCCAGATGGCGTACAGCCTGTTTTCTCCGCGGTCGTCAACGTAGGCGGTGTCGCCGGGAGCGGCATCTTTCCCTGATCCGTCAGGTGCTGTATTCCAGCCCTTGAATACGTACCCTTCCGGCACATCGCCGCCAAGTTCATTGTACTTTGCGACGGTCACACTGCCGTTATTTTGAAGGGCATAGATCGTCACGGACTTTTTGTCACCGCCGGTATATCCGATGCTGTCGAAGTTGAAATCATAGGTGAGTTCGACGGTATCTTCGATGTCTCCCCACTGAGCTGTCATCGTAAGCCCGCCGAGCGGCATCTTTGCCAGGCCGTTGGCATAGTAGATATTTCCGTCTCCGCTGGATTTCCAGCCGAGGAAGACCTTTCCCGCCGGCGCGGTGATGCCTTCCGCGGAGAGCACGATGACTTCGCTGTCCTTATAATATGTCTGTTCATCCGTCGGGGCTGTCCCGGAGCCGCCGTTCAGGTCATAGGTGACCGGATAAGCATTAATGCTTCGCCACTTCGCCACCAGCGTGATATCCTTGCTGACGCCGGAGTCAAAGTTGTAGGGGCGGCCATCAAGTGTCCAGCCGAGGAAGACATGGCCCTCGTAGGTGGGATCCACCGGTTGAGAGACTGCAGTCCCATAGGCCACATTCTCTACAGCCTCATCCGGATCCCCGTTCTCATATTTAAAAGTAACCGTATAGGTGATCGGGACCCATTTTGCGTACAAGTCCACATTCATGTACGGCATCGTCGTTCCGGCAAAATCAAACTTATTGATCAGCTGCGTCTCGGTGTACCAGCCATCAAAAACGAGCTCCTGTCCGTCCGGATTGGTCTTACGGGATACGCCAGGGGTATATTCATCCGGTTTTGTGACGGCGGGATCATACTCCGCAAGAGCTTTCTCGTACAAAACCTTGGTTGTTTCCGG
>CAJOLD010000130.1 GCA_905235435.1 uncultured Lachnospiraceae bacterium | reverse complement strand
AGTCCAAAGAGGATGAAGCTTATAAAGAGGAAGCTCTGGCGGCAACGCATGATCTGCAGAGCGGCAGAAGAGGATATCTGGCTATCTGGGATCATATCATGCGCATTTCCGTTGCGGATCTTAAGAAGAACTACGGGAGGCTGAACGTCACCTTCGATCTGTGGAAGGGCGAGTCGGATGCGCAGCCGTACATCCCCGATATGATCGACGATATGAAAAAGAAGGGCATCGCCTACGAGGATCAGGGAGCGCTGATCGTCGATGTGAAGGAAGATGACGACACCCGTGAGGTGCCGCCGTGCATCATCCTGAAATCCGACGGCGCCTCGCTGTACGCGACGACGGACCTTGCGACCATGGTGGAGCGCGAGAAGCTTTACCATCCGGACGAGATGCTCTACCTGACCGACAAGCGCCAGGAGATGCATTTTGTGCAGGTCTTCCGCACCTCGAAAAAGGCCGGCATCGTCCCGGAGGATACGAAGCTCCGCTTCCTCGGCTTCGGCACGATGAACGGAAAGGACGGACATGCCTTTAAGACCAGGGACGGCGGCGTGATGCGGCTGGAGAACCTGATCAACGATATCAACGAGGAAATGTACCGGAAGATCATGGACAACCATGAGATCGATCCGGAGACAGCGCGCGCCACGGCCGAGGTCGTAGGGCTTGCCGCCATCAAATACGGCGATCTGTCCAACCAGGCTTCCAAGGACTACATCTTCGATCCGGACCGCTTTACGTCCTTCGAGGGCAACACCGGTCCCTACATCCTTTACACGATCGTCCGGATCAAATCCATCCTCACGCGCTTTGAGGAGGAGGGCGGCAGCGTGTCCGCCTGCGTCCTGCAGGATCCGGCCGGGACGGGAGAGAAGGAGCTGATGCTCGCGCTGACCCGCTTCGCGGGCGCCGTAGACGCGGCATACCGCGAGATCGCGCCGCACAGGATCTGTTCGTACATCTACGATCTTGCAAACGAATTCAACCGCTTCTATCACGAGACCCACATCCTGACAGAGAAGGATGAGAAGCAGAAAGAGTCCTGGATCGCGCTGCTCGAGCTGACCCGCCGCGTGCTGGAGACTTCCATCGACCTGCTTGGCTTTGAGGCACCAGATAAGATGTAATGTAATTAAAATCACGGGCATCCCGGGATGGCTTTGGCCGATGGCTTTAGCCCCCCGGGGATGCCCGGTGTTTTTATCCGATGGCATAAGCCCCCGGGGATATCCGGTGCTTTTATCCGATGGAATAAGTCCCCCGGGGATGCCCGGTGTTTTTATTCGCACCGGAAACAGGAGAGAAAATGGAAATAAAAAAGATCGTGCGCGTCCTGATACCGCTTGCAGTGCACATCGCGGCGCAGGCCGTGACGGCCGTGCTTTTTTCATCCATACCATATTTAAAAGCCCGCAGCGGAAATTCCGTCCTGATGACAACGATCGCGGCCATCCTTACGCTTCCGGTCCTGATCCTGCTGTGGAGGAGGGACAGGAAGTACCGGCCCTGCTGTCCGGAGAAGAACCCGGCTCCCCGCAGCGTTCGGTGGTGGGTGTGGATCCTCATCATCATCGGCGGCATGGCGTGCTCCGGACTGTCCGCCGTGATCACAGCCCTCGGCCCCGGGAAGTTCTTTACCGACGAGCCTGTCCGCAGGCTTTTCGCCGCGGATCTTCCCCTGCAGTTTGCGGGCCTGTGTTTTCTTGTGCCCATCACTGAAGAGCTGCTGTTCCGCGGCCTCACCTACGAGCGCTCGCGCGAGATCATGCTGCAGCGGACCGCTGTAATCTTTGTGTCGGCCGTATTTGCCCTCTACCACGGGAACATGCTGCAGATGCTCTATGCCTTCCCCATGTCCATCATCATGCAGGAACTCTATATTCATACAGGGACCCTTGCGGGGCCGGTGGTGTTCCATATCAGCGCCAATGCGCTGTCTGTGATTATTGAAGCTATGAGGTGACCTTCCAATGCTGCCTCTCGCCCGCGGGTATTGACTTCCGGAAGGAATTAAAGCAAGTCGCGACTATTTTT
>CAJOLD010000129.1 GCA_905235435.1 uncultured Lachnospiraceae bacterium | reverse complement strand
CATAGCCTCGGAGACGGCGTCCTTTAAGGTGGCGGTCCCGGTGGTCACGGGAATGACCTCGGCGCCGAGCAGACGCATGCGGTAGACGTTGAGCGCCTGCCTCTTCGTATCCTCCTCACCCATGAAGACCACACAGTCCATGCCCATCAGTGCGGCTGCCGTAGCCGTGGCTACGCCGTGCTGGCCCGCGCCGGTCTCGGCGATCAGCCTGGTCTTGCCCATCTTCTTTGCCAGAAGGGCCTGACCGAGCACGTTGTTGATCTTGTGGGCGCCGGTGTGATTCAGATCCTCCCTCTTGAGGTAGATCTTCGCGCCGCCAAGGGTTTTGGTCAGCCTTTCGGCATAGTAAAGGCGGCTCGGCCGTCCCGCATAATTGTTGAAGAGCTCCGTCAGCTCGCTGTTGAACTGCGGATCATCCTTGTAGTAATTGTAGGCCTCTTCCAGCTCGATCACTGCGTTCATCAGCGTCTCCGGTATGTACTGACCGCCGTGATCTCCAAATCGTCCTCTGGACTTCGACATGGTAAACCTCCCTGTATCTATGCGTCTTCCTCCGGTGCCCTGTCGGCTTCCCGGACTGCTTTTACAAATGCGCGGATCTTTTCGGGATCCTTTCTCCTGTCCGTCTCCACCCCGGAGGAAACGTCCACTCCCCAGGGTCTTAAGCTTCGAACGGCTTCGCCGACATTGTCGGGACCCAGGCCTCCGGCCAGCAGATAGGGTCTTTTGATTCCCTCAAGCAGCGACCAGTCAAAGGTCTGTCCCGTACCGGTGCCGGAATCGAGAAGGATCTTCGAGGCAGGATATTCAAAAGCCTTCCTGGCCGACTTTTTGTCGGTCACCTTCACGGCGCGGATAAGCGGCGCCGCGCTGATCGAGCGGAAAGCCTTTACCCAGTCCTCGTCCTCATCGCCGTGCAGCTGGACGGCGTCAATGATGCCCTCGCGGACAAAAGATGCCGCCTCGGCAGGCGTGGCGTTTACAAACACGCCGACCAGGGGAATGTCGTCCGCAAGCACACTGCGGATCCTCTTTGCGTCTTCGCGGGTGATCGAGCGGTAAAAGCCGTCGCTTAAGATCACGCCCGCCATATCCGCACCTGCTTCGCTGACCGCCTCCGCGTCCTCCGGGTGCATCAGGCCGCACACCTTAACGCGTGTCGGCGCGGGGCCGCCGCGCAGCTCTTTAAGCATCGCTTTCTTATCCGGCGCGCGCATCAGCGTCTCCCCGATCAGGACAGCATCGACATGCTCTCTTCGAAGAATATCGATATCTTCCGCAGTCTTTATCCCGCTCTCGGCAACAAAGATCATGTCCTTCGGGACCAGCGATCGAAGCGACGCGCTGTTGGTCACGTCCACGCTGAAGTCCTTCAGGTTCCGGTTGTTAACGCCGATGATCCTTGCGCCCGCGTCGAGCGCCGAGACGATCTCCCGCTCATCGTGAGCTTCCACCACCGCCGACAGGCCGAGCTCATCGCATATCTCAATATACGCTTTCAGCGTCTGCGTATCCAGCAGCGAACAGATCAGCAGCACAGCCGATGCGCCGAGCAGCTTTGCCTCGTAGATCATATAATCATCCACGGTGAAATCCTTGCGGATGCAGGGAATCTTCACCGTACGGGCGATCTTTTCAAGATATTCATTCTCACCGAGAAACCACTTCGGCTCGGTCAGCACGGAGATGCAGGCCGCACCTGCCTTCTCGTAGTCGACCGCAATATCCAGGTACGGGAACTCCGGGGCGATCAGCCCCTTGGAGGGCGATGCCTTCTTGCATTCGCAGATGAAGCTGATGTCCCGCGCCTTAAGCGCTCTCTCGAATGGGAAGCCGGTATCGGAGGGAAGCGCGAGGGCTTTCCTTCGGATCTCCTCCTCCGGGACGAGGCTTTTCGCCCGGGCCACTCTCTCCCGTGTGGCCGCCGCGATGGTCTCCAGTATATTTTCAGCCATAATTAAACTCTCACTTCTGATTGGATGCTTCGGCGAATGCTTTCACCTTCGCAAGTGCCGCGCCGGAATCGATCAGCTCCGCCGCCTTCTTAATGCCTTCTTCGATA
>CAJOLD010000128.1 GCA_905235435.1 uncultured Lachnospiraceae bacterium | reverse complement strand
GTGATCTCCAAATCGTCCTCTGGACTTCGACATGGTAAACCTCCCTGTTTCTATGCATCTTTCTCCGGTGCCCTGTCGGCTTCCCGGACTGCTTTTACAAATGCGCGGATCTTTTCGGGATCCTTTCTCCTGTCCGTCTCCACCCCGGAGGAGACATCCACTCCCCAGGGCCTTAAGCTTCGAACGGCTTCGCCGACGTTGTCGGGATCCAGGCCTCCGGCAAGCAGATAGGGTCTTTTGATCCCCTCAAGCAGCGACCAGTCAAAGGTCCGGCCCGTGCCGGTGCCGGAATCGAGAAGAATCTTCGAAGCAGGAAACTCGAATGCTTTCCTGGCCGTTTTTTTGTCGGTCACCTTCACGGCGCGGATAAGGGGCGCCGCGCTGATCGAGCGGAATGCCTTTACCCAGTCCTCATCCTCATCGCCGTGCAGCTGGACGGCGTCAATGATGCCCTCCCGGACAAAAGATGCCGCCTCGGCAGGCGTGGCATTTACAAACACGCCGGTCAGAGGAATGTCGTCCGCAAGCACGCTGCGGATCCTCCTGGCATCTTCGCGGGTGATCGAGCGGTAAAATCCGTCGCTTAAGATCACGCCCGCCATATCCGCGCCTGCTTCGCTGACCGCCTGAGCATCCTCCGGGTGCATAAGACCGCACACCTTCACACGTGTCGGGGCGGGGCCGCCGCGCAGCTCCTTAAGCATCGCTTTCTTATCCGGCGCGCGCATCAGCGTCTCCCCGATCAGGACAGCGTCGACATGCTGACTTCGAAGAATATCGATATCTTCCGCCGTCTTGATCCCGCTCTCGGCGACGAAGATCACGTCCTTCGGGACCAGTGACCGAAGCGACGCGCTGTTGGTCACGTCCACGCTGAAGTCCTTCAGGTTCCGGTTGTTGACGCCGATGATCCTCGCTCCGGCATCGAGAGCTGAGGCGATCTCCCGCTCATCGTGAGCTTCCACCACCGCCGACAGGCCGAGCCGGTCGCATATCTCAATATACGCTTTCAGCGTCCGCGTATCCAGCAGCGAACAGATCAGCAGTACGGCGGATGCGCCGAGCAGCTTTGCCTCGTAGATCATGTAATCATCCACGGTAAAATCCTTGCGGATGCAGGGGATCTTCACCGTACGGGCGATCTTTTCAAGATATTCATTTTCTCCGAGGAACCATTTCGGCTCGGTCAGCACGGAGATGCAGGCCGCACCTGCCTTCTCGTAGTCGACCGCGATATCAAGGTACGGGAACTCCGGGGCGATCAGCCCTTTGGAGGGCGATGCCTTCTTGCATTCGCAGATGAAGCTGATATCCCGCGCCTTAAGCGCCTTCTCGAAGGGAAAACCGGTGTCGGAGGGAAGCGCGAGGGCTTTCCTCCGGATCTCCTCCTCCGGGACGAGGCTTTTCGCATGGGCTGCTCTCTCTCTTGTGGCCGCCGCGATGGTCTCCAGTATATTTTCCGCCATAATTAAATTCTCACTTCTGATTGGATGCTTCGGCGAATGCTTTCACCTTTGCAAGTGCCGCGCCGGAATCGATCAGCTCCGCCGCCTTCTTAATGCCTTCTTCAATGCTTCCGGCCTTGCCTGCCACATAGATAGACGCACCGGCGTTCATGAGCACGGCGTCGCGCATCGGTCCGGTGATGGTGCCGTCCAGGATACCGGTCGTGATCTTCGCATTCTCTTCGGGCGTACCGCCGACGAGATCCGCCTTGGCGCATCTTTTGATTCCGAACTGCTCGGGTGTGATCGTATAGGATTTGTACCAGCCGTCATTGAACTCGCAGACCTTTGTGTCGGCGCTCGGGCTGATCTCATCCATCTTGTCAGTGCTGTACACGACCATGCCGCGTTTGACGCCGAGGGTCGTCAGAACCTTGGCCAGCGGCTCGACCAGATAGCCGTCATAGACGCCCATGAGCATGTAGGACGGGGAAGCCGGGTTGGTCAGCGGCCCTAAGATGTTGAACACGGTGCGTACGCCGAGTTCCCGGCGGATGGCACCGACATATTTCATCGAAGCATGATATTTCTGAGCAAAGAGGAAGCACATTCCGGGATCCTCAAGAAGCTTCACGCAAAGCTCCGGATCCTGCTCGATGTTGACGCCGAGTGCCTCGAGGCAGTCGGCCGTC
>CAJOLD010000127.1 GCA_905235435.1 uncultured Lachnospiraceae bacterium | reverse complement strand
CATCGGACCCACAAGGCACTGGGAGTCCTGCTGGTACAGACCGCCGAGTAAAAAGACCTGGGTCTGTCTGCAGGCGCGGATATAATCCGCGATGAAGGCACTGTTGGTGATGATCGTGAGATCCCTGCGCGTTTCCGCCAGATGCCTGGCCAGGATGGCGCAGCAGCTCCCGCTTTCGATCATCACTGTATCGCCGTCGCCCACCAGCTCTGAGGCTGCAAGGGCGACCTTTTTCTTCTCTTCATAATGATAGGCCAGGCGGCTGCTGATGTGATCGCCCGTGTTGAGCCGGGCGCTGCCGTGGAGCCTTACGATAAAGCCCCCCGCCTCCAGCTCGTCCAGGTCCTTGCGCACCGTCACCTGGGATACGCCGAGGATCTTAGACAGATCCGCGACGTCTGCCCGCTCCTGCTTTGCCAGGATGGCAAGTATCTGTTTACAGCGCTCTTCCTGTTTTACTGACATTTCTTATCTCCTGTTCTGTTCAGGAACGACTGCGTTAGAAAAATGCGTCTATCCCGCACTCCCTGAAAGTATCCTGCAGCAGCTGCAGATCTTCCCGGTGATACGCCGGTACATCCTTATATCGATAGTCTTTTCCCAGCCGCGCATACTTTTTCTCCCCGAACTGATGGAAGGGGAGAAGCTGGCAGGTCTCGATGCCCGTCTTACGCATGAGCGCCGACATCTCCCGTGCGTCGTCCGGGCTGTCGTTGAACCCCGGGATCACGGGGACGCGCACCAGCACCGGCTTGCCGGCGGCGACAGCCGCTCTCAGGTTCTCAAGGATCAGGGCGTTCGAAACGCCGGTGCCCTCCCTGTGCTTCTGATCGTTCCAGTGCTTCATATCAAAAAGGAGCTGATCCGCGGGATCAGTCACGCGCGCAAAGACATCCGGGGCCGCCTGCCCCGTCGTCTCGCAGCAGGTCCGGATCCCCTCCTCTTTCGCGGCAAGCAGCAGATGATAAGAAAAGTCCGGCTGCATCAGCATCTCGCCGCCGGACAGCGTCATCCCGCCGCCGCTCTCCTCATAGAAGTCCACGTCCTGCAGGACCACATCCAGCACCTCCCGGACGCTCATCCGAAAGCCCTCCCATTCCAGGGCCCTGCCCGGGCAGCCCGATACACAGGTGCCGCACCGCTCGCACAGAGAATGGTTGATATGGATCTGCCCCTCGTCCATCCTTATGGCGCCGGCGCGGCAGCCGGCCGCGCAGTGCCCGCAGTGCAGGCACTTGTCCGCGTCCCACAGCACCTGTCTTTTTATGCTCTGGCTCTCCGGGTTGGCGCACCACGCGCACCGCAGCGGACAGCCCTTCAAAAAGACCGTCGTCCGGATGCCCGGGCCGTCATGGACGCTGAATTTCTGGATATTAAAAATGATGCCTGACGCATCCCTGTCTGCTTTCATAGTTTCTTGTTCCTTTAAGAATGCCTCAGCGTTTCTTCTTCCTTTAAGGATGCCGCAGCATTTCTTCTTCCTTCAAGAACGCCGCAGCTTTTCTTCTTCTCTCAAGAACGCCGCAGCCCTCCCGCTGCTTCCGCGCATCTCTTCGTTTCATCATATCAGCCGCTCTTATACTTGTAAAGAAAAAGTTTCATTCGTAAGCAATTTGGTTTGCTTAGTAAATTTTTCTTGACACTGGTTTTGCCTGTTGCTACACTCAGTTTGATAGCATGCTTTAACATTCAGGAGAGTATTCATAGTATGGAAAACAGCAGTCATTTTGGAAGTCTCACTCCCGCCATGCAGGCGTTCCGGGAGGAGGTCCTCGACGAGAAGCCCTATGTGGACGCCGAGCGCGCGGTGCTCGCGACCGAGGCATACAAGGCCTGCCTTGATCAGCCGCGCGTGATGATGCGCGCGCTGATGCTGAAGAACATCCTGGAAAAGATGACCATCTACATTGAGGACAGGTCCCTGCTCGCCGGCAACCAGGCATGCAAAGACCGCAACGCTCCCGTGTTCCCGGAATATACGCTGCAGTTCGTGCTGGAGGAGCTTGACCTCTTCGAAAAGCGCGACGGCGATGTTTTTTATATCACCGAGGAGACGAAGCAGCAGATCCGCGAGATCGCCCCGTTCCGTTCTGGGAGAAGAACAATCTCCGCTCCCGCGGCGAGGCCCTGCTGCCGGATGAAGTCAGCGTCTTCATGGAGACCGGCGTCTTCGGGATGGAGGGCAAGCTCAACGCGGGCGACGGGCATCTGGCCGTCAACTACGGGCGCATCCTTCGCGAAGGCCTCCGGGGATACGAGGAGAGGGTCCGCGCCGAAAAGGCCGCCCTGGATCTGACCCTGCCGGAATCGATCGACAAAAATGTTTTCTATAACGCCGTCCTCATCGTGATCGGCGCGGCGCGTGATTTCGCGCTCCGCTACAGCCGCCTGGCCCGGGAGATGGCGGAAAAAGAGGCCGATCCCGCGCGCAGAGCGCAGCTCCTTGAGATGAGCGGGATCTGCGCCAGGGTCCCCTATGAGAAGGCGTCCTCCTTCAGGGAGGCCGTCCAGAGCGTCTGGTTCATCCAGGTCATCCTGCAGATCGAGTCCAACGGTCACTCCATCAGCTACGGCCGTTTTGACCAGTACATGTACCCTTACTACAGCGCGGACATCGCCTCCGGCGCGATCACGGAAGGCGACGCGCTCGAGCTGCTCACCTGCCTCTGGATCAAGACGCTGACCATCAACAAGGTGCGCTCCCAGGCCCACACCCTCTCGTCCGCCGGATCGCCGATGTATCAGAACGTCACCATCGGCGGGCAGAC
>CAJOLD010000126.1 GCA_905235435.1 uncultured Lachnospiraceae bacterium | reverse complement strand
GGTCATACTGGGGATACAGACGCTGGTCCGCTTCTGCTGCGGGAACGCGGTCGAGGGCTTTACCACGGTCATCCTCCTGCTGCTGTTCCTGGGCAGCCTGATCATGATCAGCCTCGGGATCATCGGCATCTATCTGGCCAGGATCTATGAGGAGGTCAAGGGAAGGCCGCGCTATATCATCTCAAAAACGATCTGATCATCATCGGCGCATCAGCAGCGCCAGGTAAGAGGGAAACAGAATGGGAAAAGTATATGCAGCTGTCCTGGCCGGAGGGATCGGCCAGCGGATGGGCAATGTTGAGAAACCGAAACAGTTCATGGAGATCGGCGGAAAACCCATCATCATTCATACACTGGAAAAATTCGCGGTGCATCCGGGTCTGGAAAAGATCCTGGTGCTCTCCCCCAAAGCCTGGGTGGGCTATACCTCCGACATCATCAGAAAGTATATTCCCATGTCGGATAAGATCGCTGTCCTGGAGGGCGGCGCCACGCGCAATGAGACCGCGATGAATGCGATCCGCTACATCGAACAGGCTGGCGATCTGGATGAGGATACGATCCTGATCACGCATGATTCGGTCCGCCCGTTCGTCACCCACAGGATCATCGAGGAGAATATCCGGTTCGCCGAAAAGTACGGCGCCACCGATACGGTGATCCCGGCCACCGATACGATCGTCCAGAGCCTGAAGGACGGGAGGATCGATCTGATCCCGGACCGGAGATTCATGTATCAGGGACAGACGCCGCAGACTTTCCATGCGAAAAAACTCAAGGATACCTACGAAGCACTGACACAGGATGAGAAGGACACGCTGACTGACGCCTGCAAGATCATGGTCCTCAAGGGGGAACACGTGCATCTGGTCGAAGGGGAGGTCTTCAACATCAAGATCACTTATCCTTACGATATCACCGTCGCCAAGGCGCTGCTTGGAATGAAACTGGAGGAACAGGATGCTTAATGCGGTTTATCAGCTGGTCAGACCGCGGCAGTTTGAGATCGTTTTCAGGGATCTTACGCTGGACAGTGAGCATGTGCTTGTGAAACCGACGCATCTGTCCATCTGCAATGCGGACCAGCGCTATTATCAGGGCAAGCGCCCTGAGCAGATCCTGCGCGCCAAGCTGCCCATGGCATTGATCCATGAAGCGATCGGCAGTGTGATCTACGATCCGACCGGCACGTTCCGGGTTGGCGAGAAGGTGGTCATGATCCCCAATGTGCCGACCGAAAAGAGCGGTGTCCGCGCCGAGAACTATCTGCGCAGCTCTCTCTTCCGCGGGAGCAGCATGGACGGGTTTATGCAGGAATATATCGAGACCGTGCCGGACAGACTGGTGCGGATTCCCGATACGATCGGCAATGATCTGGTGGCGGCCTTCACCGAGATGGTGTCTGTGGTCTATCATGCCGTCTCGCGTTTTGACCGGACCGCTCATGAGGAGCGGGGAACCATCGGCGTGTGGGGCGACGGCAACATGGGCTACTTTACGGCCCTGCTTTTAAAGGCCCGTTTTCCGAAGTCGCGTGTGATCGTCTTCGGCGTCATCGAGAGCAAGCTTGCGGATTTTTCCTTTGCGGATGACATCTGTCTGGTCAGCCAGATTCCGAAGGACCTTGTCGTGGATCATGCTTTTGAATGTGTGGGCGGCAACGCTTCCGGGACGGTGATCGAGCAGATCATCGATCATATCGGGCCGGAAGGAACGATCGCTCTTTTGGGGGTCTCGGAGGAACCGGTACCGGTCAACACCCGTATGGTGCTCGAGAAAGGGCTTCGCCTTCTCGGTACCAGCCGCAGCGGCAGGGAGGACTTCGAAGGACTCGTAAACCTCTATTCCGAGCGGAGCGATGTGGTGGAATATCTTGAGAAAATGGTCGGCGCCGTGGTGAAAGTGCGGTCGATCCGCGATATCACAGATGCTTTTGAGACCGACATTCACAAGCAGATGGGAAAGACCATCATGCTCTGGGATTAAGGACAGACGGTAAGGCATGAGAAAACTTTTTTATTTAATGGGTAAGAGCGCCTCGGGAAAGGATACATTGTACAGGATGCTCCTGTCGGATCCTTCTCTGGCGCTCTGTCCTTTTGTGATCTATACGACCAGGCCGATGCGCGATCATGAGCGCGAGGGCGTGGAATA
>CAJOLD010000125.1 GCA_905235435.1 uncultured Lachnospiraceae bacterium | reverse complement strand
TCCAGCCTGCCGGATGAAATGTTTGAAGTGCAGGTTCGTGAACATACGTATGACGATATTGGAAAATCCGATTCCGCGGGCTTTTACCGGGACGCGCTCAGGCGCCTCAGGCAGAACAAGGCGTCTGTCATCTCCTTCTGGATCATTCTTGCGATCATCCTGCTGGCGATTATTGTCCCCAATGTGACCGGCTATACCTACACCCAGCAGAATGTGAGCGGCAAGAACCTTCCGCCCAAGATCCCCGGGCTGGAGAAAATCGGCATTGCGGACGGAACGATGGTGCTGACCAACCGCAAGAAGGATTCCCTGTCCAATCCCAAACGATTCCCGGAGGGAAGCGTTCTTGAGATTGTCAAGGAGTACAAGGCAAACAACGTGGATGTGGTGGACGTCAAAGTCGATTATTACAAGTATTCCGGGATCGACGACGGCGAGTATCACTGGTTCGGGACCGATTACCTGGGACGCGATATCCTGACGCGCCTGTTCATGGGCGCGCGCATTTCGCTGCTGATCGCCTTCATCTCCGTGATCACCAATGTGGTCATCGGCGTGATTTACGGCTCTGTGGCGGGGTATTACGGCGGGAAAGTCGATATGTTCCTTACGCACTTTGCCGAGGTCCTGGACGGCCTTCCGTATATTGTGGTCACCATTCTCTTTATGCTGCTCTTTGGTTCGGGCATGTTTTCCATCATCCTGGCCCTGACCGTGACCGGATGGATCGGCACAGCCCGCCTGACCCGCGCGCAGTTCTATCGGTTCAAGGGCCGCGAGTATGTGCTTGCCGCCCGCACGCTGGGCGTGCCGGACCGCAAGCTGATTTTCCGCCATATCCTGCCCAATTCAATCGGCCCCCTGATCACCAGGGCCATGATCGCCATTCCGGGCGCGATCTTTTCCGAATCGTTCCTGGCCTACATCGGACTGGGCATCAAACCGCCGGAGCCTTCCATCGGTACGCTGCTGTCGGTGGGCCAGAGCGTCCTGCTGCAGTATCCCTATCAGACGCTGTTCCCGGCTGTTTTGATTTCTGTTCTGATGGTTGCATTCAATCTGTTTTCCAACGGTCTTCGCGATGCGATGGATCCGACCCTGCGCGGTGAGGAGGGCTGATCATGACAGAAGAGAACACGATCCTCAGCGTCAACGATCTGCGCATCTCCTTCCGAACCGTGAACGGGATCGTGCAGGCCGTGCGCGGCGTATCGTTTGACCTCAAGCGCGGCGAGACTGTGGCTGTCGTCGGGGAATCCGGATCCGGCAAATCGGTCACCATGAAGGCGCTCATGGGGATCCTTCCGCCCAATGCGGTCATCGAGGAGGGCTCCATACAGTATAACGGCATGGACCTGACGAAAGCCGACGAAAAAACCATGCACGAGATCCGGGGAAAGCGGATCGGCCTGATTTTTCAGGATCCGCTCTCGGCGCTGAATCCCATCATGCGCGTGGGCAGGCAGATCACCGAGGTGCTGAAAAAACGGGGCATGTCAGCCAAAGAGGCAAAGGCGCGGGCCCTCGAGCTGATTCGCGCCGTCGGCATTCCCGACCCGGAACGCTCGTATTCCGCGTATCCGTTTCAGTTTTCGGGAGGCATGCGGCAGCGCGTTGTGATCGCGATTGCGCTGGCGGGCGACCCGGAAATCCTGATCTGCGACGAGCCGACGACGGCCCTGGATGTGACCGTGCAGGCAAAAATACTGGACCTGATCAACCAGATCAAGGAAGAGCGCGGCCTTTCGGTCATTTTCATCACCCATGACCTTGGGGTGGTGGCCAATATGGCCGACCGGGTCAACGTCATGTATGCCGGGCGGATCGTGGAGGCGGGCACGGCAGAGGAAATTTTCTTTGAGCCCGTCCATCCCTACACATGGGCCCTGCTTGAATCCATGCCCGACCTGCAGACGTCGGGAAGGCTGCAGGCCATTCCCGGGGCTCCGCCCAATATGATCGCGCCGCCTCCGGGGGATGCGTTTGCCCCGCGTTCCTCCTACGCGCTGAAAATTGACTATGAAAAAGAGCCGCCGCTGTTTGCGCTTTCCGATACGCACGTCGCGGCGACATGGCTGCTGCATCCCAAAGCGCCCAAGCTTGAGATGCCGTCCTCTCTGAAGGAACGAATTGCCCGTATGCGAAAGGAGGCGGAGAAGTATGGCTGACAGAAAT
>CAJOLD010000124.1 GCA_905235435.1 uncultured Lachnospiraceae bacterium | reverse complement strand
AAAGGCAATGTCGTCAATTTTGTGATGAATGACAAGTGCGCGGCGGGCACCGGCAGGTTCCTGGAGATGATGGCCGCGGCGCTGGAGATGCCGCTGGAGGAATTCGCGAAAGCGGGTCTCAAATGGGAGAGTGACGTGCACATCTCGAGCATGTGCTCAGTGTTTGCGCAGAGCGAGGTAGTCTCGCTGGTGGCGGACAACACGCCGCCGGCCGATATCGTTCACGGACTGAACCAGGCTGTCGCCTCGAAGACCGCGTCCCTCGCGGGAAGGCTCGGAGGGCAGCAGCAGGAACATACTTACATGATGACCGGCGGCGTCGCCAGAAATGAGGGCGTCGTGAAGGCGCTCGAGGAAAAGCTCGGCGCACCGGTTGGTCTGTCGGAACACGCGCAGATCTGCGGCGCCATCGGAGCGGCCCTGATCGCGCTCGGGAAGGAATAACATAACGCTCGGGAAGGAGCAACATAATACTCGGGAAGGAGTTACATAAGATGGAGTATCGTATCGAACATGATTCCATGGGAGAAGTGAAGGTTCCTGCGGACCGCCTGTGGGGCGCCCAGACGCAGCGAAGCTATGAGAATTTTAAGATCGGATCCGGGATCGAGACCATGCCGGAGGAGATCGTCCGCGCATTCGGCATCCTCAAGAAGGCGGCCGCGCTGACCAATCACAAGCTGAAGCCGGAGAAGATGACCGACGAGAAGCTCGATGCCGTCGCAGCAGCCTGCGACGAGGTGATCGCGGGACAGCTGACAGACGAATTTCCGCTGGTGGTGTGGCAGACCGGTTCGGGCACGCAGTCGAACATGAACGCCAATGAGGTGATCGCGAACCTGGCAAACAGAATCGCCGGAAAGACGATCTGCCATCCCAACGACGACATCAACATGAGCCAGTCCTCGAACGACACCTTCCCGACGGCCATGCACATCAGCGCGCTGACCGCGCTTGAGGATCAGCTGCTCCCGGCGCTGGAGGAGCTGGTGAAGACCTTCAGGCGGCTGGAGAAGGAAAATGAGGACGTGATCAAATCCGGCAGGACCCATCTGCAGGACGCCGTGCCGATCCGTTTTTCCCAGGAGATCAGCGGCTGGAGAGCTTCGCTGGAGAGGGACATCGAGCTGATCGTGGCGGCGATGGATTCCTTAAGGGAGCTGGCGCTGGGCGGCACCGCTGTCGGCACCGGACTCAACGCGCCGGAAGGATTTGCCGAAGGGGTGGCAAAGGAAGTCTCCCGCCTCACCGGCAAGCGCTTTAAGAGCGCAGGAAACAAGTTCCATGCGCTGACGTCAAAGGATGAGATCGTCTTTGCCCACGGGGCCGTCAAGGCCACGGCCGCGGACATGATGAAGATCGCCAACGACGTGCGCTGGCTCGCTTCGGGCCCGAGACTGGGCCTCGGTGAGATCACGATTCCCGCCAACGAGCCCGGCTCCTCGATCATGCCCGGGAAGGTCAATCCCACCCAGTGCGAGCAGGTGACCATGGTGGCGGTCCAGGTGATGGGCAATGACGCGGCGATCGGATTTGCCGCTTCGCAGGGCAATTTCGAGCTGAATGTCTTCATGCCGGTGATCGCCTACAACTTCCTGCAGTCGGTGAGGCTGCTGTCCGAGTCGGTCATTTCCTTCAATGAGCACTGCGCTTCGGGGATCACGGCCAACAGAGAGAAGATGCACGAGAACGTGACCAGGAGCCTGATGAACGTCACGGCGCTGAACCCGTACATCGGTTATGAGAAGGCTGCAAAGGTCGCGAAACTGGCGCATGAGAAGGGGCTCACCCTTCAGGAAGCGGCAGCTCAGTTAGAGTTCCTTACAAAAGAAGAATTTGAGAAGATCTTCCATCCGGAAGAAATGGTTTGATAAAGATATGGATCTGACATGGAAGCTGGTGGAAACGGAACATGTGGCACAGGACCGTTGGATCGATTTTCGTCGATTGGTCTATGAGATGCCGGACGGCACCCTGATGGGGCCGTTCTACAATTACAGCCGCAGAAGCTACGCGGTGATCGCGGCGCTGGACACGGAGGGGAATTACCTGTGCGTGCGTCAGTACCGGCAGGGTATCGGCGAGGTGACGACGGAGTTCCCCGCGGGCGGGATCGAGAACTACGGATCGACGGATTACGAAAAGACGGGCCGTGAGGAAGATCCTCTCGAGGCGGCCAAAAGAGAACTCGCGGAGGAGACAGGCTACGTCAGCGATGACTGGACGCATCTTCTGACGATCCCCTCGGACGC
>CAJOLD010000123.1 GCA_905235435.1 uncultured Lachnospiraceae bacterium | reverse complement strand
CGGAAGAGGCTGCAGCGGAAGAGCCTGAGCTGGTGGAAGAACCGGCAGCGGAAGAGCCCGAGCAGGCGGAAGAATCGGAAGAACCGGAAGAAGCTGAGGATGCGGAGACACCGGAGGACAGCGGGCAGTAAGCCGCGCGGCCGAAAGGAGAATATTCTTTGGATCTTTTTGAATATGCCGGCGCGCAGAGCCTGAAAACGGACGCGCCGCTGGCGACGAGGCTGCGGCCCCGCACGCTCGATGAGGTCGTGGGGCAGCAGGATATCATCGGGAAGGACAAGCTTTTGTACCGCGCCATCAGCGCGGACAGGCTGCGCTCCATCATCTTCTACGGGCCGCCCGGCACCGGCAAGACGACCCTGGCGAAGGTCATCGCCAACACGACCAGCGCCGCTTTCCGGCAGATCAACGCGACTTCCGCCGGCAAGAAGGAGATGGAGGAGGTCGTCTCGGACGCGAAGAGCATCCGGGGGATGTACGGAAAAAAGACCATCCTCTTTGTGGATGAGATCCACCGGTTCAACAAAGCGCAGCAGGACTATCTGCTGCCTTTTGTGGAAGAGGGTGTGATCATTCTGATCGGCGCGACGACAGAGAACCCGTATTTTGAGGTGAACGGGGCTCTGCTGTCAAGGTCGGTCATTTTTGAACTGAAGCCGCTTTCCAGGGAAGATATCCTGACGCTCATCCACCGCGCGATGGAGGATGAGGAGCGCGGGATGGGCGCTTTTAACGCCAGGCTGGATGAGGATGCCGCCGAGTTTATGGCGGAGATGGCGGACGGGGATGCCCGGACGGCCCTCAACGCCGTGGAGCTGGCGGTCCTGACGACGCAGCCCGGCGATGACGGCGTCATCCATATCACCCTGGATGTCGCGTCGGAGTGCATCCGCAGGCGTGTGATGCGGTACGACCGGGTCGGTGATAATCATTACGATACGATCTCCGCGTTCATCAAGAGCATGCGGGGCTCGGATCCGGACGCGGCCGTCTACTACCTTGCGCGCATGCTGGAGGCCGGCGAGGACGTCCGCTTCATCGCGAGGCGCATCATGATCTGCGCGTCCGAGGATGTGGGGAACGCGGATCCGCAGGCGCTGGTGGTGGCTGTGTCCGCCGCGCAGGCCGTGGAGCGGGTCGGCATGCCCGAGTCCAACCTGATCCTGTCGCAGGCAGCGATCTACGTAGCCTGCGCGCCCAAGAGCAACGCCGTGACCCTCGCGATCGAAGAGGCATCCGCCTCGGCCCGCGCGGGAAGCGCGACCATCCCGCCCTATCTGCAGGACGCCCACTACGGCGGCGCCGCGAAGCTGGGCAGGGGGATCGGCTACGAATACGCGCACAACTTCCCGAAGCATTTTTCGAAGCAGCGCTATCTCCCCGAGGAGCTGGGCGATACAAAGTTCTACCGCCCGACGGAGAACGGATACGAAAAGAAGATCGGGGAGCACCTGAGGTGGCTGCGGGAAGATGAGGAGCTGCCGGGGAAGGATCCGGACGAAGACCCGGAATGAAAAGCCGGAATATAAATCTGAGAGAAGATAAGAAAGGATGACATATACATGGAAGATCTGATGACTCTGCTGCAGAAGGAACTGTCCGCTGCTTTTACCGCCGCCGGTTATGACGGATCGCTCGGTACGGTCACGGTCTCGAACCGGCCGGACCTGTGCGAGTTTCAGTGCAACGGCGCCATGGCGGGCGCGAAGCTCCACAAAAAGGCGCCGGCCGTGATCGCGAAAGACGTGACGGAGCAGCTTGCGGGAAGCAAGGTCTTTTCGGATGTGTCAGTCGCCGGCCCGGGCTTTATCAACCTGAACGTATCGGGGGACTTCCTCGCCGGATGGCTGCGTGAGATGCAGGCGGATCCGGATCTTTCCGTCCGGAAAGAGGAGACGCCGCGCACGGTGATCGTGGACTACGGCGGAGCGAACGTCGCAAAACCGCTCCACGTCGGACATCTGCGCTCGGCGATCATCGGCGAGAGTCTGAAGCGGATCATCCGTTTCATGGGCAATGAGACGATCGGCGACGTGCATCTGGGCGACTGGGGCCTGCAGATGGGCCTGATCATCGCGCTGCTTGAGGAGCGCCAGCCGGATCTTGTCTATTTCGATCCGGACTACACCGGGGATTATCCCGCGGAGGCTCCCTTTACGATCAGCGATCTCGAGGAGATCTATCCAGAGGCCAGCAAACGTTCGAAGACGGACGATGCGTTCCGCGACAAGGCGCTTCGCGCGACGCACGAGCTGCAGCAGGGGAACCGCGGCTACAGGGCTCTCTGGGATCAGATCATGAACGTGTCCGTCACGGATCTTAAGAAGAATTACGGGAGGCTGAACGTCAC
>CAJOLD010000122.1 GCA_905235435.1 uncultured Lachnospiraceae bacterium | reverse complement strand
AAAAGAGGATCGAAGATATGGGAAATACTGAGCGAAACGAACTGATCAAGGTGACGGACCTTTGGAAATCGTTCGGAGACCTGACCGTCCTTCGGGGGATCAATGTGACCTTCTATGAAGGAGAGACGGTCGCCATCATCGGCGCCAGCGGCGGCGGCAAGAGCACGTTCCTGCGCTGCCTGAACCGCCTTGAGGAGCCGGACAAGGGCTCTATCCTGTTTGAGGGGACGGAGCTGCTCGATAAAAAGACAGATATCGCAAAATACCGTCAGCGCATCGGCATGGTGTTCCAGCATTTCAACGTGTTTCCGCACCTGACCTGCATGGACAATATCACGCTGGCGCCGACGCTGGAGAAAAAGGTTCCGAAGGAGGAGGCCGAGGCGAAGGCGATGGAGCTTCTTGCCAGGGTCGGCCTTGCCGACAAGGCCAATGAGTATCCCACCAGGCTCTCCGGCGGACAGAAGCAGCGTCTTGCCATCGTCCGCGCGCTTGCGATGGAGCCGGACGTGATGCTCTTTGACGAGCCGACCAGCGCCCTCGACCCGGAGATGGTCAAGGAGGTGCTGGAGGTCATCAAGGACCTCGCCGAATCGGGCATGACCACCCTCATCGTCACGCATGAGATGGGCTTTGCGCGGGAAGTCGCGCAGCGCGTGCTCTTCATCGACGAGGGGATCATCTGCGAGGACGGCACCCCGGAGATGGTGCTGACCCAGCCGAAGAACGAGAGGACCAAGCAGTTCCTGAGCAAGGTGCTGTAGGAAATACAGGAAGATCCGAAGGAAGATCCGGAGGAAGATCTGAAGGAAGATCTGAGGAAGATCCGGAGGAAGATCCGAAGGAAGATCTGAGGAGATCCGGAGGGATCATGCGAAAGACAGGTGACATTTTGAGAGACGACTTGAATATGCAGAAAGATCTTGCATTTATTATTGACGCGGTGGAGCGCAGGTCAGAAGAACTGATCGCCGCGAACGACGCGATCCACGACTTTGCGGAGCTTGCCTACGAGGAGTTCCGGTCCGTGGAGGTGCTGACGGGCCTTCTGGAAAAAGAAGGGTTTACCGTCGAGAGCGGCCTTGCGCACATGCCCACCTGCTTTACGGCCCGCTTCGGGGAAGGAAAGCCGGTGATGGGCATCCTCGGCGAGTTTGATGCCCTGGACAAGCTGAGCCAGAAGGGCGGATGCAGCACCAGGAGCCCGCTCCATGAGGGCGCGCCCGGGCATGGCTGCGGACACTGCACGCTCGGTGTGGGATCCGCGGCAGCGGCCATCGCCGTAAAGGATTATCTGCAGGCAAATGATCTTGCCGGGACCGTCATCTACTACGGGTGCCCGGCCGAGGAGGGCGCCGGCGCCAAGCAGTTTATGGCCCGGGCCGGCCTGTTCGATGAAGCCGATTTTGTTTACTGCTGGCATCCCGATACGGTCAACGCGGTGCGCAATGCCTCCGCGAACGCCATCATGGGCGCCAACTTTGAATTCTACGGAAGAGCAGCCCACGCCGGGGCGGAGCCCTGGGCCGGCCGCAGCGCCCTGGACGCCGCGGAGCTGATGAGCGTGGGATGCAACTACCTGCGCGAGCACATCGAGGACGGGTGCCGCATCCACTACGCCTATGCCGATGCGGGCGGGACCGCGCCGAACGTGGTGCCGGATCACGCAAGAGTCAAATATGAAGTGCGCGCGCCGCGCGTAAAGCAGATGAAGAAGCTGTTTGACCGGGTGGTGAAGGTCGCCGAAGGCGCGGCCATCATGACCGAGACGACCATGGAATATGAGATCACCATGGCGTTCTCCGACAGCCGGAACAACTCCGTGCTCGCCGGCATCGCAGACACCTGCCTGCAGGAGGTCGGCGCGCCGAAGTGGGATGAGGTGGACTACGCGCTGGCGAAATCCTTCTTCGAGTCCTACGATTCCGCGACCCAGGAGCTGATCCGGGAGGATCTGAAGGAGACCTACGGCGCGGGGGCCCTTGGCCTTCTGCTTGAAAAGCCGCTTCACTCCTCCGTCATCCCGTACGATCCCGATCCGACCCACATGAAGCAGGAGGGCGGATCCACCGACGTAGGCGACGTGACCTACGCCGTGCCGACCTGTGAGCTGCGCATAGCCTGCGCAAGCGTCGGCACCATCGCCCACAGCTGGCAGATGGCCGGCCAGGCAGGCAGCCGCCTCGCCCACAAGGGCCTGAAGACCGCCGCCGAGGCGATCGCCCTCAGCTGCATCCGCACCATGCAGCGCCCGGACGAGATCCAAAAAGCCAAAGAAGAGACCCTCGAAAAGAACGGCGGCAAATACACCTGCCCGCTTCCCGAGAACACCGAACCGCCGGTCGGGAGGTACTGATAAGTTTATTATTTAGAAAAGCTGAGGCCGCTGCGCGATGGAAAGCGCAGCG
>CAJOLD010000121.1 GCA_905235435.1 uncultured Lachnospiraceae bacterium | reverse complement strand
CGTCCGGATCGCCGGCATGACAGGTCATGTCATCAACCGCATGGGGCAGGGCTGCGTTGCTGTATTCTGCGCCGATAACGGCGTCGCGCGGGAAGGTGTTGCATCTGCGCCGCAGTCGGTCACAAGGGCGCAGACCATCAATTTCACCAGACGCCTGACCGGCGTCGGAGCATTGGCGAAAAGCTACGACAGCGAACTGCTCATCGTGGACATGGGAGTAAAGGACCCTATTCCGGCGGAGCTTTATACAGAAGAGCCTTTGAAGGATACGGCGAAGATCGTCGACCGGCGGATCCGGGAAACAGGGGAAACCGACAATCTTGCGGAAGGTCCGGCCATGACGGCAGATGAGGCGCTGACGGCCATAGAAACGGGAATGGAAATGGCCGCTGCCGTCTGCGCAGAAGGTTTCAGCATGATCGGCATCGGCGAGATGGGAATCGGAAATACGACGACGAGCGCGGCGCTCCTTTCTGCCATGACCGGAAAGTCATCCGAAGACACCGTCGGAAGAGGCGGCGGCGTGAACGATAAAGGCTTTTCCCGGAAAAAGGAAATCGTAGATCAGGTATCAGCGGAATTCCGAAGAAGCGGCGGGATACTGCAGAGCCCGCAGGAACAAAGAGCCGGACTTATGATAGATGCCCTCGCGAAGATGGGAGGCTTCGATATCTGCGCCATGACAGGAGCGTATCTTGGCGCGGCGCGATGCAGACTGCCGGCAGTGATCGATGGCTATATCTCTGCAACGGCGGCGCTTGCGGCATCAGTGATCGCGCCGGCTGCAGCAGACTATATGATCACGTCCCACAAGTCGTTTGAGAAGGGCTACACCCTCGCCATCGAACACCTCGGGATCACCCCGTTCCTTTCTCTTGACATGAGACTGGGAGAAGGAAGCGGATGCCCGATCGCCTTCAGCATCATACGGGGGGCATGTGATGTCATGGCGAATATGGGAACCTTTGATGAAGCAGAAATAAACGACGATTATCTCGAAGAAATCAGAAGCGAAGAAAGATATCAGAAATGAAGTATGTGAGAGGCTTTTTTATGGCATGGGGCATGTTCTGCTGGATCCCGTGCCCATACAAAGAATGGAGGATGGAGGACCGCAAAGCGCAGATCGCCATGTTCCCTCTGGTGGGGACGTTCATCGGCGTCATCGTCTGCCTTTGCTGGTGGCTTCTGGATGTCCTTGGCTGCAGCAGTCTTTTGACGGGCGCGCTTCTGACGGGCGCGTACTTTCTGCTGACCGGATTCATACACATCGATGGATTCATGGACTGCAGCGATGCCGTCATGCCGCGGCACCCGCAGATGGATGAGCGGCGGCGGATCCTCAAGGATCCCCATTCCGGATCCTTCGCGGTGGTGTGCCTTGTGATCATGCTGATCGTATTCACAGCTTCCATGGCCGAGATCGCACCGAAATTCAGCATCGCAAACTGCAGCCTGCTGGTGGTCATCTTCACCGCATCCAGGACCATAAGCGCGCTGGAAGTCCTCATGCGCCCTCCGATGGAAACCAGTCAGTACCGACAGCTGGAGGATCCGGGCCGCGTGAGGGATACGATTCCGGCGATCATCATCCTCATCATAGTGCTTGGAATCAGCGAGCTCATTTTGTCAGGCATGAGCTGGTACGCCCTCATCGGAGAGATCTACAGCAATGTCATCGCCCTGACCGTAATGGCAGCTGCCTTCATCACATGCAACATCGACAGCAGGAAGCTGGGCGGAATGAGCGGAGATATTTCCGGCCACATGATCACGATATCCGAACTCTTCGGAGTTCTCGTGATGGCCCTGATCATATAACAGGAGAAGTCATGAATATACTTATCAGCGGCGGATGCAAAAACGGGAAATCCTATTACGCGCAGAAGCTCGCATCGAAGCTTGCGGCCGGCGGGCCACTTTATTATGTAGCCACGATGATCCCAAGGGACGACGAAGACAGGGCGCGCATACAGCGACACATCCGCGAGAGAGCAGGATGGGGATTTGAAACCATCGAGCAGCCGAGAAGCATCGCCGGACTCATAAAGAGAGAAGACGTCGATCTTAAGGGGAGCTTCCTTCTGGACAGCGTGACGGCCATCCTCGAAAACGAGATGTTTCCCGTTGCGCTCAAAGACGGAACCGCCGAGTTTCTTGGCGAAGATGAAACCGCGCCGGGACGAGTGAGCGCGGAACTGATTGCTTTTGCAGAGGCTGTTGCAAAGGCAGGAGGCTCTGCGGTGTTCGTATCCGATGGGATCTATGGGGACAAAGGCGGATACAGCCGGTCCACGGAGGAGTACCGGAGGGCGCTGGCGGAAGCGGACCGGGCCCTCGCGTCGGTGTGCGATAAAGTGACAGAAGTAACGTATGGATTTACAGAGGAGTGGAAATGAACTTAGTGTTCGGAGGCGCCTATCAAGGCAAAACAGAATACGCGAAAA
>CAJOLD010000120.1 GCA_905235435.1 uncultured Lachnospiraceae bacterium | reverse complement strand
CTCTGAAACATGGCAGTGCAACTCCGGGATATCGGCCTGCTGGTCTGCTTTTTTCTCTTGACTGAGCAAACTCGGGCAGTGCAAACCCTGAGATTTCCCCGAATGGTCTGCTCTTGGCGCCGGGAAGCCATTCAAATGTTCCCTTCGCCCGCGGCAACCGCCTTCCGGAAGGTATTAAAGCAAGTCGCGACTATTTTTTATTGACCTGCCGGACTCATTTCCGCGCCGGGCCGCCAAAAGCCCAATCCAGCACCGCCCCGGAGCCTTCCACCATCTCACTCTCCCTCTTCTCCCCCTGCTCTGACAACTTCTGCCTCGAGGCCGTCGCTGCCGGCTGTGATGAGGATGGTGTCGCCTTCGCCGGCTTCGCCGGTGAGGATGACGCGCGCCGCGAGGGTCTCGACGTTTTTCTGCAGGTAGCGCTTCAGCGGGCGGGCGCCGTAGACCGGATCGTAGCCGCCTTCGATGATGGTGTCCCTGGCTTCGTCGGTCAGCTCGATGCGGATCCTGTTTGTCTCAAGCCTGCGGTTGATGTCATCGAGCATGAGCGCGATGATGTTCGAGATGTTTTCTTTCGTGAGCGGCTTGAACAGGATGATCTCGTCCAGGCGGTTCAGGAATTCCGGCCTGAAGTGGCTGCGCAGCTGATCCATGACCATGTTTTCGGCCTCGGGCTCGATCTCGCCCTCGCTGCCGATGCCGTCCAGCAGGATCTGGCTGCCGATGTTGGAGGTCATGATCAGGATGGTGTTCTTGAAGTCGACCGTCCTGCCCTGACTGTCCGTGATGCGGCCGTCGTCAAGGACCTGCAGCAGTACGTTGAATACGTCCGGATGGGCTTTTTCAACTTCGTCGAACAGTACGACGCTGTAAGGTTTCCGCCGCACTGCCTCGGTCAGCTGACCGCCCTCTTCGTCGTAGCCGACGTATCCGGGAGGCGCTCCGATCAGACGCGATACGGAGTGCTTTTCCATATATTCACTCATGTCGATGCGGACCATGTTCTGCTCATCGTCGAACAGGCTCTCCGCCAGTGTCTTCGCGAGCTCGGTCTTGCCGACGCCGGTGGGCCCCAGGAACAGGAAGCTGCCGATGGGCTTGCCGGGATCTTTGATGCCGGCCTTGCTGCGCAGAATGGCATCGGTCACTTTTTCGACCGCATCGTCCTGGCCGACGACCCGCTCATGCAGGCGGTCCGCCAGCGCAAGGATCTTGCTGCGCTCGCCCTGCGTCAGCCTTGCCACCGGAATACCGGTCCATCTGGAGACGATCCTGGAGATCTCCTCCTCGGTCACACTCTCATGCACCAGGGAAAGATCGCTTGTGCGCACCTTCTCCTCTTCTGTCTCCAGCTGCTCACGCAGCCTCGGAAGCTCGCCGTACTGCAGCTCGGCCGCGCGCTCCAGGTCATAACTCTGTTTCGCTTTCTCGATCTCCTTGTTCAGGCTCTCGATCTGCTCACGCAGCGCGCGGAGATTTTCGACCGAATTCTTCTCGTTGTCCCACTGGGCCTTCATCGAGTTGAACTCGTCCCGCTGCTCGGCCAGCTCCTTCTGGAGCGTGACAAGCCTCTCTTCGCTGGCGCGGTCGGTCTCCTTCTTCAGCGCCGCCTCCTCGATCTCCATCTGCATGATCCTGCGGCGGAGCTCATCGAGCTCGGTCGGCATCGAATCCAGCTCGGTCTTGATGAGCGCGCAGGCTTCATCGACCAGGTCGATCGCCTTATCCGGCAGGAACCGGTCGCTGATGTAGCGATGCGACAGTGTCGCCGCGGCCACCAGCGCGCTGTCGGTGATCCTGACGCCGTGGTATACTTCGTAGCGGTCCTTCAGGCCGCGCAGGATGGAGATGGTATCCTCGACCGTGGGCTCATCGACCAGCACATGCTGGAAACGGCGCTCCAGGGCCGGATCCTTCTCGATATATTTGCGGTACTCATCCAGCGTCGTGGCGCCGATGCAGTGCAGCTCGCCTCTCGCCAGCATGGGCTTTAACATGTTGCCGGCATCCATCGCGCCCTCGGTCTTGCCCGCGCCCACGATCAGATGCAGTTCGTCGATGAACAGGATGATCTCGCCATCGCTCTTGCGCACCTCCTCGAGGACGGCTTTCAGCCTCTCCTCGAACTCACCGCGGTACTTCGCGCCGGCGACCAGCGCGCCCATATCCAGCGAAAAGATCCTCTTATCCTTCAGTCCCTCGGGTACATCGCCGCGGACGATCCGCTGCGCCAGCCCCTCGACGACGGCGGTCTTGCCGACGCCGGGCTCGCCGATGAGAACCGGATTGTTCTTGGTCTTCCTCGAAAGGATCCTGATCACATTGCGGATCTCGTTGTCCCTGCCGATGACCGGATCCATCTTCTGGCTCCTGGCCTTCTCCACCAGATCCTCGCCGTACTTGGCAAGCGTATCGTAGGTGGCCTCCGGATTATCCGACGTGACGCGCTGGTTGCCGCGCACCGTGGAAAGAGCCTGCAGGAAGCGCTCCTTCGTGATCCCGTACTCGGCAAAGAACGACTTCATAGACGGGCTGGGATAATCCAGCAGCGCAATAAACAGGTGCTCCACGGACACATACTCGTCCCCCATCGCTTTCGCGATATCCTCAGCGCTCACAAGCGCGCGGTTCAGATGCTGGCCGATATACGGCTGGCCGCCCTGGACCTTCGGACGGGAGGCGATGACCTGCTCCAGCCGGTTCATCAGATGCTCCTTCTGGATCTGCATCTTTTCGACCAGCTTCAGGATGAGGCTCTCATCCTGCGTCAGCAGACTGTAAAGCAGATGCTCCTGCTCGATCTCCTGGTTTCCGAATTCATATGCGATCTTTTCAAGATCATTAACAGCTTGCAGAGAATTCTGCGTAAACTTGCTGATATTCATAAGCATCCCCCTCTCTTTGTTCTATTTCTTCTAGAACATCACAATACATATATATCACCTTTTGTTAGCACTGTCAATAGTCGAGTGCTAATTTTCTGAAAATTTTCTCCAGATTCAAATTGCAATTCGTTCTTATTTAATGTAGAATGATTAGCGTTCAAAGAATATGGATAAAGAATGATCGCTTTTGATCTTTGTTTATAGGGGTAATCAGGGGAAAAACAACTGAATGACTACTAAGAATAATAAGAACGCCAAGAGTACCGGAAATTCCACAGGCGCCGGAAACACAAGAGGCACCGGGAGCTCCACGGGCGCCGGAAATGCAAGAGGCACCGGGAGCACGAGGGGTACCGGCGGTAACGGAAATATAAGAAGTGCCGGCAGCACAAGGATCACGAGAAGCACCGGCAGCGCCGGGACTGCAAAAGGCAGCGCGGGCACCGGAAGGACCGCGAAGACCGGCTCGGGCGCAAGATACAGCAGTACT
>CAJOLD010000119.1 GCA_905235435.1 uncultured Lachnospiraceae bacterium | reverse complement strand
ACTGGATCTGCAGCGTCAGAAGGTCCTTGTCGCCCTTCATCATGCCGCCCATCATCACACCCGCGGTCAGCAGCCTTCCGAGCGCGGCCGTCGCCACCGGATAGGTGTCGTGCCGGCTTCTGGCTTCCTCCACCAGATTCCTCGTCGTCGCGGCAAACGCGCGGATCTGTCCGCCGCCCGCCATCGCTCTTACCATATAATCCTTCGAATCACTCATTCCTTATCCCCTCTTTCTCGCTGCCACATGGACCCGCTCCGAGTCCTCCCGCGGTTCCTCATCCGTAAAGGAATCGTACAGCCGGATCACTTCAAACCCCGCCCCGTCAAGCATATCGCAGACCTCCTCCAGGTCATAGGCCCTCTGATAATGGAACTCCTCAAACCGGTCATAATGATCCCCGTTCTCGATAAACAGGTTCAGGTCATATTCATTGATCCGCTCCTCCGGGTCATAGAAATTCTCCCAGATAAACGCGCAGTCCCCGCGCGTCTCCGCAAATGTATTCTCCGCCAGCAGCGTCTCGTATTTCCAGCGCGTATTCAGATCAAACACAAACAGCCCGCCCGGCTCCAGATAGTCCGCCACCAGCGAAAACACCGTGTAGAGATCCTCCGGATCCGTGATGTAATTCAGGCTGTCCCCGATCGCGGTAAATGCGTCCGCGTACCCGGGCAGCGCGATCTCGCGCATGTCCTGCTGCACGTAGAAGATCCGCTCCGCGACTTCCTCCGGCAGAGGCTTCTGTCGCTGCTTCTCGGAAAGGTGCATCCGCAGGAGCTTGTACCCGAGTTCCACCAGTTCCAGTATCATATACACGATACGTGCCATTACAAATTCTCCTTATAAAATGATTTCCTTGCCCGCTTCCATGATAATCTGTTCAAGCTGCCGGCCTGCTTTATTATACCCTATCCTCCCCTCGTTCGCCACAGTTTTTCGCAGGATGACCTGGCGAGGCGGCGGAGTACCCCCGGTTTACCTGTTTTCAGCGTTTCCGGAGGTGCGGGGAGATTTGCGGTTTATGAAGCTTCTTTATAAACTCACATTTTACTCTGTACAAAACCTGAGATGATGCTATAATAATTAAAGATACCGCCAAAGCTCCTGCGGAGGCGAATGCCCCCCGCTTCACAGCCTGAGGCCCGGCGCGCCCGCAGCGCCTGGTTCCATTATCAATCACAAAGAGAGGGAGAAAAAATGTCAGAAAAGTATCTCGGAGAAGACATCAAAAAGCTCGGTTTCGGCCTCATGCGCCTTCCGAAGATCGGCAGCGACGAGGATATCGAGCAGACCAATAAGATGGTCGACACATTTATCGCCAACGGCTTCACTTATTTCGATACCGCCTACGTTTACGACGGCGGAAAGAGCGAGGACGCTTTAAGGCAGTGCGTCGTCGAACGTTACCCGCGCGACAGCTTCGTCTGCGCGTCGAAGCTTCCTTTATGGAATGCGAATGGACGGGAAGACCTGCCGAAGCTCGCGCAGGAGTCGCTGGACCGCGCCGGGCTGGAATATTTCGACTTCTATCTGCTGCACGCGCTGAACGCGGACGCGGCGAAGACGGCCGAGGACTACGACGCCTGGAATTTCATGAAGGAATGGAAGGCTGCCGGCAAGGCGAAGCATATCGGCTTCTCCTTCCATGACAGCGCGGAGGCGCTCGAGGATATCCTGCAGAAGCATCCGGAGGCTGAATTTGTACAGCTCCAGATCAACTACAAGGACTGGGAAGACGAAGGCGTACAGAGCCGCAAGTGCTACGAAGTCGCCCGCAAGTACAATAAGCCGATCATCGTCATGGAGCCGGTCAAGGGCGGTTCGCTCACGACCATGACCCAGGACGTGCAGGATCTCTTCAAGGCGGTCCATCCGGACCTCTCGATCGCCAGCTGGGCCATCCGTTTCGTCGCGAGCCTGCCCGGCATCATCACCGTGCTTTCCGGCATGAGCAATGAAGAGCAGATGAACGACAACGTCAGCTACATGAAGGACTTCGCGCCGCTGACCGACGAGGAGCAGGAGACGATCAAAAAAGCCGTCGATATCATCAACGGCGTGCCGACGATCCCATGTACCGGCTGCAAATACTGCGTGGACGGCTGCCCGATGCAGATCAATATCCCCGGCATCTTCTCCGCAATGAACTTCCTGAAGGTTTACGCGAATGAAACCGAGGCGAAGCACCGCTACGACCGCGCCGTAGAGAACGGCGGAAAGGCTTCCGACTGCCTGCACTGCGGCCAGTGCGAGGAACATTGCCCGCAGCACATCTCAATCATCGAGACTTTGGAGCAGGCTGCCGAGCTCTTTGATTAAGAACAGCGTCATCCCGACCGGGCATGTCATCCCTGGCGCATCCAAAAATCCCCTGGACATATCGCTATGTTCAGGGGATTTCTTAAGTGAGGCTCGAAATCTTTGATTTCGCTAAGCCGAACTTATCGAGCGAAGCGGGTGGACGACTCGCTGACGCTCGCTCGAAATGAC
>CAJOLD010000118.1 GCA_905235435.1 uncultured Lachnospiraceae bacterium | reverse complement strand
CGTCAGCGAGATGGAGGACGTGGTCTCCCTGGGCGTGGGCGAACCTGATTTCGACACCCCGTGGGCGATCCGCGACGAGGGCATCTACGCCCTGGAGAAGGGCAGGACCTTCTATACCTCCAATTCCGGTTTAAAGGAGCTTCGTGAGGAGGTCTCGCGTTATCTGAAGAGACGGTTCGGACTCATCTACCATCCGATCAACGAAGTGTTTATCACGGTGGGCGGCAGCGAGGGCATCGACCTGACCTTCCGTGCCATGCTCGATCCCGGAGATGAGGTGCTGGTTCCCCAGCCTTCCTATGTCTCCTACACACCCTGCGTTTCCATGGCGGGCGGTGTGCCGGTTCCGGTGCCGCTGAAGGCGGAAAATGATTTTCGGCTGAAGCGCTCTGATCTGGAGGGCCTTGTCACCGATAAGACCAAGATCCT
This sequence comes from uncultured Lachnospiraceae bacterium, assembly GCA_905235435.1. GTDB lineage: Bacteria > Bacillota > Clostridia > Lachnospirales > Lachnospiraceae > CAMOKZ01. Next base: position 2,099 of record CAJOLD010000118.1, on the reverse strand, counting down.
GGTGATGCCGTTCCCGAACAATCCGACCGGCGCCGTGATGGAGAAGGCGGATCTCGAGGAGATCGCCGAGTTTGTGCTCGAGAAGGATCTGTATGTCTTAAGCGACGAGATCTACGCGGAGCTCACCTACACCGGGCAGGATCACATCAGCATCGCCTCCCTCGAGGGAATGCGCGAGAGAACGATCCTGATCAACGGTTTCTCCAAGGCCTATGCCATGACCGGCTGGAGACTCGGCTACGCGTGCGGACCGCGCGAGATCATCAAGGAGATGGTGAAGATCCATCAGTACTGCATCATGTGCGCTCCGACCAACAGCCAGTACGCGGCGATCACGGCCCTTCGCGACTGTGACGAGCAGGTGGCCGAAATGCGCCAGGCTTACGACGGCAGACGCCGTTTCCTGCTGCACACCTTTAAGGAGATGAACCTGCCCTGCTTCGAACCCTTCGGCGCGTTCTACGTGTTCCCGTGCATCAAGGAATTCGGCATGACCAGCGAGGAGTTTGCCACGAGGCTTCTGGAAGAAGAAAAGGTGGCGGTCGTTCCGGGCGACGCGTTCGGGGAGAGCGGCGAAGGCTTTATCCGTATCTCCTACGCCTACTCGATCGACGCGCTGAGGACAGCCATGGAGAGGATCAACGATTTCATTACCAGACTTCGCGCCGGAAAGTGAGAACAGATGCTGAACATCGTACTGCTTGAGCCGGAGATCCCGGCCAATACGGGCAACATCGGCCGCACCTGCGCGGCTGCCGGCTGCGCGCTGCATCTGATCGAGCCGCTCGGATTTCATCTGGATGAGCGCAACCTCAAACGCGCCGGGATGGATTACTGGCATGAGCTGGACGTCAGGCGCTATCTGAACTTTGAGGATTATCTGGAAAAGAATCCCGGTGCCCGCCTGCACTTTGCCACCACCAAGGCGAGAAAGACCTACGCCGGGGAAAGCTACGGGCCGGATGATCACATCATCTTCGGAAAGGAGAGCGCGGGGATCCCCGAGGATATCCTGCTGCGTTACCCCGACAGATGCGTGCGGATCCCGATGGCGTCGGACACCCGGTCGCTGAACCTCGCCAACTCCGTGGCGGTCATCCTGTATGAGGCCCTCAGACAGAATGATTTTCCGGGCCTTGAGAGGGAAGGACAGCTGCACAGACATACCTGGGAGGAAGCGGACACATGAATCTGCCTGCGGCTTTTACAGCACGCATGAAAGCTTTACTTGGAGAGACTGAATATGAGGATTTTCTTGCCGGTTTCGACATGCCGAGGCATTACGGACTGCGGGTCAATCCTCTGAAATGCGACCCTGCCGTTTTCGCGGAACATGCGCCCTTTACGCTGACGCCGGTTCCCTGGATCACGCAGGGTTGTTATTATGTGAAGGAAAATACAGCGGCAAGGCATCCCTACTACAACGCCGGGCTGTACTACCTGCAGGAGCCGAGCGCCATGACGCCGGCGGATGTCCTGCCGGTATCGGAAGGAGACAGGGTCCTCGATCTTTGCGCAGCTCCCGGAGGCAAGGCCACGGCGCTCGGGGCAAAGCTTCGCGGGAAGGGGCTGCTTGTGGCCAACGACGTGAGCGCGCCAAGAGCCCGGGCGCTCCTGCATAATCTCGAGACCTTCGGGATCACCAACGCCGTCGTGACGAACGCGCGGCCCGAGGTGCTCGCCGCGCAGCTGCCATCTTTCTTTGACAAGGTACTCGTGGACGCACCCTGCTCCGGCGAGGGAATGTTCCGTAAGGACGAGGAGGCGGTCCGCGCCTGGAGTGAGGATAAGCCGGAAAAATGCGCGGCCGTGTCGCGTTCCATCATCCTTTCCGCGGCGGACATGCTCCGGCCCGGAGGAATGATGCTCTACTCGACCTGTACCTTCTCCGTGGAGGAGAATGAGGCGGTGATCGCGCATCTTCTGCGGGAAAGACCGGAGATGAAGCTTGTGAAGATCCCGGAGCGGGAAGGCTTCGCACCGGGACTTGAGGTCCCGGAAGGACCGGAGAGTGCGGACTTTCTTGTCCGGCTGTGGCCGCATAAGATCGGCGGCGAAGGGCACTTCATGGCACTTCTTCAGAAAGCGGACGACGCACC
>CAJOLD010000117.1 GCA_905235435.1 uncultured Lachnospiraceae bacterium | reverse complement strand
TGGCCTCCGGGCAGGCAAGACGCTTCGGGGACGTGAAGCTGCTGGCCGATCTTGGCGGAAAGACGGTTCTTTGGCGGACGCTCCTTTGCGTAAGGGACGCTCCGCTTCTTTTCGTGCGCACGGCGAGCATCTTCCCGGACATCCGAAAAGAATCGGAGCGCTGCGGCGTGACGGCCGTTACCCCGTCAGGTCCGGCACTGTCCGACACCATCCGCGCAGGGCTTGAAGGCGCGGAAGAACTTGGATGGAAGGGGTGCCTCTTTCTGCCGGGCGATCAGCCGCTGGTGAGACAAAAGACGATCGAAGACATGGTAAGGGCATTTCTTGCGGATCCGTCCATGCCGGTGCGGCTTTCCTTTGGCGGCGTGCCCGCTTCCCCGGTGATCTTCCCGGCCTCCATGTTTGAGGCGCTCCGGTCGCTTGAGGGCGAAAGGGGCGGAAGTTCACTTCTTCGGAAAGAGGGAAGCGCTGTGCTCATCCCGGCGCATGAGGAGTGTGAGCTCTGGGATATCGACACGGTCTTAGACCTGGAGAAGATCAGGACGCACCTAGATGTCTGATGAGAGGCGCCTGCGAACAGATCACAGCTCCTGAAGTGCTGCTTTCAGATAATCGATGAAGATCATCGTTCTCGCCGGACACTGTGTTTTTGCGGAACGGATCAGATAGAAGGTCCTTGCGCCTGCATTTTCCAGCTTCATGGTGATCAGCTGGCCGCGCTGGGCCATATCTCTTACGGAGAGTCCGGAGAGGACGGAGACGCCCATCCCTCCCGTGATCATCCGGCGGATGGCCTCGAGATCATTGTTCCTGGCGCACACGTGCAGGGAATCCGGATCGATGTCCCGTTCGCTCAGGTATGTGTCGAAGGCCTTGAGAGTCCCTGATCCCGGCTCGCGCATGATGACGGGTTCGGATCTTAAGATGTCGTCCGGCGTCATGCTCTTGGCGATTTGGCGGAAGCGCTGCGTGGGAGGCAGAGCGAGCACCAGATAGTCGGTACAGAGCGGTTCGCTGATAAGCTGCGGGTCAGCGCAGGCACGGCCGATGATGCCGAAGTCCACGAGACCGTCCTCCACCAACGTCTCCACGGCGGCACTGTCGCTTTGACGGACGTGGAAAAAGACGTCGGGATGGTCCTCACGATAGGAGGAGAGCACGCCCGGCAGCAGGTAGCCGGAGGGAATCGTGGAAGCGCCGACCGTGATCGTCACCGGAAGCGGCGCATTCATTTCCTGCAGGGCTTCCTCCTTGAGATCGACGATCCTTCTCAGATACGGATAGAGTCTGGCCCCCTCGGGCGTCAGGATCACCTGCTTGTGAGTCCGCTTGAACAGCGTTACGCCAAGCTCCTGTTCGAGCGATTTGATATGTGAGCTGACCGTGGGCTGCGTCAGGTACAGCGCCCGGGCTGCTTCGGAAAAACTCTTTTTTTCTGCGGTCATGCAGAATGCTTCCATCTGTTTGATTTCCATATTCGGACGATCCTTTTCCGCCGCGGACTGCCGCGGCTTTTTCATATTCCGAGCGGTATCTGTTTTAAAACGTTTTGCAGCGCCTCCACGCAGATGTCGATCTCTTCCCCGGCGGTGAAATATCCGGGGGAGAAGCGGAGCGTTCCCTCCGGAAATGTCCCCAGGGTGCGGTGTGCCGACGGCGCGCAGTGGAGGCCGACCCTGGTCTGGACAGATGCCTGCTCATCGAGAAGGGCGCTGACGAGAGCGGCGTCCCGCCCGGGCGTTGTGACCGAAAGCACCGGCATGGGAGCCATGCCGCGGCCGTCCCCCTCCGGACAGCCGATGATCCGTATGCCGTCTGTCGCCTCAAGGCCTTCCTTTAACCGGTCATAGAGAGCTTTTTCTTTTGCGTAGATGTTCCCGCAGCCGGTTTCGAGGATCCATTTCAGAGCGGCATTGAGACCGAAGATCCCCGGCAGGTTCGGCGTGCCGGGTTCGAACCGGTCCGGCAGCGCCTCCGGGATCAGCTCCGTGTGAGAGAAGGAGCCGGTTCCGCCGGCCATCAGAGGCTCCATCTTTTCGGCCGGTTCTCTTCTGATGATGAAACCTCCCGTTCCCTGCGGTCCCAAGAGTCCCTTGTGTCCCGTGAAGGCCAGACAGTCGATGGAGAGTGCTTTCATGTCGATCGGGCAGCGCCCGGCGCTCTGTGCGGTATCGACGATGAAGGTAAGGCCCTGCTCTTTGCAGAAGCTTCCGAGTCTCTCGAGCGGGTTGACGGCGCCGTTTACGTTGGAGGCGTGCGTGCAGATGAGCGCTTTCGTATTGTCCCGGACAAGTCCCGGGAGAGAGGAAAGATCCATCTGTCCGTTTTCATCCGCGGGAATGCGGTCGAAGGTGACCCCACTCTTTTGAAGCTGCACCAGAGGGCGCATCACGGCGTTGTGCTCCATGGAGCTTACCAGGACGTGATCGCCGGGAAGTCCCTTGATCAGCCAGTTTAAGGAGGCGGTGACGCCGGAGGTAAAGATGACGCAGGCGGGATCGTCCCAGCCAAAGAGCGTGCAAAGAAGCTCTCTTGTCTCGAGGACCGTATCCTCCGCCTCATAGGCGCTTTTGTAGGAGCTTCGGCTGACGTTGCTGCCGTTGGAAGTCATGTAGTTTAAGACCGCCTCGGCGACAACCGGAGGTTTCGGAAAAGAGGTAGCTGCCTGGTCCAGGCAGATGCGTTTTGTCTGCATAGAATATCCCTCATCCATAGATGATATTTATAACTGGTATAGAAATCATAAATTAATGAAATAACAGGCGGTCCCCGGCCGTGTTATAATATTTTCGTGAGTTTCGCTCAGAAAATGAGCCTGGCTCAGACTCGGCAGGCGTTGTATCAGCTGATGCCGCAGACGGTGCATTTCCGGAGATGCGTGTCAGATCATGTATCAAAAATTTTACAGGATATGCACCGAATATTCAAGGAAAGAAGGATGAATATGAAGAAGGAAAACACCTTGATCCCGGCAGGCGGCGTGATCATCGGCGCGATCGCCGTATGCCTGGCTGCTTTCGGAAATCCCGCCAACATGGGATTTTGCATCGCCTGCTTTTTGAGGGATACCGCAGGCGCGCTCGGACTTCACCGGGCAGCGGCGGTC
>CAJOLD010000116.1 GCA_905235435.1 uncultured Lachnospiraceae bacterium | reverse complement strand
CGGTGCCGTTCGCGGGACTCGGGACACCGTCAGAAGAGACGCTCAGGGAGTACCTGAAGATCATCGCGCCGGCGGCGGAGACCGTGCAGATCCGCGGGCTATAACGAGTCATGCAGCACCCTGGCATGCTTGAGCCGAAGGCTGATCAGGTAGTCAGGGATATCTGAGTTAAAGGTTCAGTAACAGTTCAGTAAAAAACCAGTAAAAAAATGAGACCTCCCCGAAACAACTATATATAGTGATTTAATGGTTAGTTGCCAACAACATATTGACTTTTACTCCTGGCGGCTTTATACTGATACTGCTTCGAATTTTTTTTGCGCGATTTACGGGGGAGGGGAGTTTGATGTATCAGGTCGTTAAGAGGGACGGCAAAGTTGTTGTTTTTGACATTGAGAAGATAAGTGCGGCCATTACGAAGGCCTTTGACGCGGTCGGGCGGAATTACCATCCGAGTATTATTAATTTGCTGGCGCTCCAGGTGACGGCTGATTATGAGGAGAAGATCTCCGATGATGTGATTTCGGTCGAGGATATCCAGGACAGTGTGGAAAAAGTTCTTTCCGACTGCGGGTATGCGGACGTGGCGAAGGCCTATATTTTGTACCGCAGGCAGCGCGAGAAGGTGAGGAATGTCAATTCGGCGCTCCTCAATTATAAGGATCTGGTCGATAATTATCTGCGGGTCAATGACTGGCGCGTGAAGGAGAATTCGACGGTCACCTATTCGGTGGGCGGGCTGATCCTTTCTAATTCGGGCGCGATCACGGCGAATTACTGGCTCAGTGAGATCTATGATGATGAGATCGCGAGCGCGCACAGGAACGCGGAGATCCATCTGCATGATCTGTCGATGCTGACCGGCTACTGCGCGGGCTGGAGCCTGAAGCAGCTGATCCGCGAGGGACTCGGCGGGATCCCGGGGAAGATCACTTCCGCGCCGGCGAGCCATCTGTCCACGCTGTGCAACCAGATGGTCAATTTCCTCGGCATTATGCAGAATGAGTGGGCGGGCGCGCAGGCGTTCTCGTCCTTTGATACTTATCTTGCGCCTTTTGTGAAGGTGGATGATCTTTCCTACAAAGAGGTCAAGCAGTGTGTGCAGTCGTTCGTCTACGGCGTGAATACGCCGTCGAGATGGGGCACGCAGGCGCCTTTCTCCAACATCACCCTGGACTGGGAGGTGCCGGCCGATCTGAAGGATGTCCCCGCGATCGTGGGCGGAAAGGATATGGATTTCACCTACGGCGACTGCAAGAAAGAGATGGATATGGTCAACAAGGCCTTCATCGAGATCATGGTGGAGGGCGACGCGAACGGGCGCGGGTTCCAGTATCCCATTCCGACTTATTCCATAACGAAGGATTTCGATTGGAGCGATACGGAGAATAACCGCCTGCTGTTCGAGATGACCGCAAAATACGGCACGCCGTACTTTTCGAATTATATCAATTCGGATATGGAGCCGAGCGATGTGCGCTCGATGTGCTGCAGGCTGCGTCTGGATCTGCGTGAGCTGCGCAAGAAGTCCGGCGGCTATTTCGGATCCGGTGAGTCGACCGGAAGTATCGGCGTCGTTACCATCAACCTTCCGAGGATCGCCTATCTTGCGAAGGATGAGGAGGATTTCTACGCAAGGCTCGACAAGCTGATGGATATTTCCGCGCGCAGCCTCAAGATCAAGCGCGACGTCATCACCAAACTGCTGGATAACGGACTTTATCCGTACACGAAACGGTATCTGGGGACCTTTGCGAATCACTTCTCGACCATCGGCCTGATCGGCATGAACGAGGTCGGGCTGAACGCGAAGTGGCTGCGGAAGGATCTGACGAATCCCGAGACGCAGGAGTTCGCAAAGGAAGTCCTGAATCATATGCGTGAGCGTCTGAGCGATTACCAGGAGAAGTACGGGGATCTTTACAATCTTGAGGCGACGCCGGCGGAGTCCACGACCTACCGCTTCGCGAAGCATGACAAGGAGCAGTTCCCGGATATCGTCACCGCGAACGAGAACGGCACGCCGTACTATACGAATTCCTCGCATCTTCCCGTCGGGTATACCGAAGATATCTTCAGCGCCCTGGACGTCCAGGATGAGCTGCAGACGCTCTACACATCCGGCACGGTCTTCCATGCCTTCCTCGGCGAGAAGCTTCCGGACTGGCAGGCGGCAGCGGCCCTTGTCAGGAAGATCGCGGAAAATTACAAGCTTCCGTATTATACGATGTCGCCGACCTACTCGGTGTGCGCGGATCACGGATATCTTACCGGCGAGCAGCATCAGTGCCCGGTCTGCGGCAAAAAGACCGAGGTCTACAGCCGCATCACCGGATATTACCGCCCGGTACAGAACTGGAACGACGGCAAAGTGCAGGAGTTTAAGGACCGTAAGGTCTACGATCTGATGCATTCAACGCTGCGCAGGGCCGGAAGGTCCGGCTGTGACGTGACGCTGCCCGGCGCCCAGGAGGCCGCCGCGAGCGCCGCCGCCGCGGGCTTCAGCTCCGGCTCCGAAAACGTCGCCGCCGGCTTCGGCACCGGCTCCGAGAAC
>CAJOLD010000115.1 GCA_905235435.1 uncultured Lachnospiraceae bacterium | reverse complement strand
GAAGCCGTCGAGGAAATGCGGGCCGAATCGCTGGTATACCTCCACAGAAATCTGGAGGCGGCGTACAGAAGGAAACAGGACGACAGGCAATAATAGTGACTGATACTCAGCGGAAGGCTGATGATAAAGGAGCAGAAAAAATGGAGCAGAAGTGGCAGGAAGACATTGACCGTCTGACCAGGAGGCGTGAGAAGATCGCCGCGGCCGGCGGTCTGGACCGGATCGCGAAGCAGCATGGCGCCGGGAAGCTGACCGCGAGGGAGAGGATGGATGCCCTGTTTGATGACGGGACTTTTGTGGAGATGGACCAGATGATCACCTCCCGCGCCTCCGACTTTGGCATGGATAAAAAGAAGAAGCCGGGCGACGGCGTGGTGACCGGCTACGGCCTGATTCACGGGAGACCGGCCTTTGCCGCCTCCCAGGACTTTACCATCAGCGGAGGATCGCTGGGCGAGGCGCAGGCGGATAAGATCTGCCGCGCCATGGAAAAGGCTCTGGACATGAAGGTGCCGTTTATAGCGATCAATGACAGCGGCGGCGCCAGGATCGAGGAGGGAATCGATTCGCTTGCCGGATATGCGAAGATCTTCCGGCTTAACACCCTCTGTTCCGGCGTGATTCCGCAGATCAGTGTGATCCTCGGCCCCTGCGCGGGCGGCGCCTGCTATTCGCCGGCGATCACGGATTACATCTTTATGACCGAGAGCAACGCGCAGATGTACATCACCGGTCCGGCGGTCGTGAAGTCGGTGACGGGCGAGGTCATCTCCTCGCAGGATCTGGGCGGCGCGTCGGTGCATGCGGCCCGCTCCGGTGTGGCGCATTTCGTCTATCCGGACGATCTGTCCTGCCTTAACGGCGTCCGCCGCCTGATGGGCTACCTTCCTCAGAATAATGAGGAAAAACCGATGACCGTTCCGGGACGGGAGCGTGACCGGAGTGTGGAGCTTTCCGGCATCGTTCCTTCCGATTCGGGGAAACCCTACGACGTGCGGAAGGTGATCGACACCTTTGCCGACGAGGACAGCTTCTTTGAAGTGCAGCCGTACTTTGCCAGGAACCTGGTCGTAGGGTTTGCGAGACTGTCGGGAGAGTGTATCGGCATCATCGCGAATCAGAGCAGTTATATGGCGGGATCGCTGGAGATCGATGCCTCCGACAAGGGAGCGCGCTTCATCCGTTTCTGCGACTGCTTTAACATTCCCCTTCTGACGCTGGTGGATGTACCGGCCTTCCTGCCGGGCAGCCAGCAGGAGCACGGCGGGATCATCCGTCACGGGGCGAAGATGCTCTTTGCCTACTGTGAGGCGACCGTGCCGAAGGTGGGACTGATCATGCGCAAAGCGTACGGCGGCGCCTACATCGCCATGAACAGCAAGGGAACCGGCGCGGATGTGGTCTACGCATGGCCGATCGCCGAGATCGCCGTGATGGGCGCCGCGGGTGCGGTGTCGATCATCGGGCGCAGGCAGATAGAACAGGCCGAAGACCCTTCGGCGAAAAAAGAAGAGCTTCTGGATGAATACAACCACAAATTCATGAATCCCTATATCGCGGCGGAGCACGGCTATGTGGATGAAGTGATCATGCCGGAGGAGACGCGCACCCGGATCGCGGGAGCTTTTAAGATGCTGAAGACGAAACAGCGGGACCTGCCGGCAAAGAAGCACGGGAACATCCCTCTGTAACAGAAGCGTAAGAAGGTCATGACGACGCGGAGAGGAAAGCTATGAATCTGGACATGGAGACGATCCTGGCGATGGCGGTGGCCGCCGTCGCGGAGGAGACGGGAACGGCACCGGAGCATGTGACGGTCCGCTCCTTTAAAGAGATAGAGAAGAGCAGCCTGGAAAAATATATAGAAGAGAAGGGTATTTCCTATGAGAAATATCAGCTGGAGGATGCAAAGGCATGAGTAAATATCGGATCACACTTGAGGGCAGGACCTATGAGATGGAGGTCGAGCTTGTTCCCGAAGAAGCGGAAGATAAGCCGGCATCAAAGCTGCAGTATAAGGAATATAAAGGGGCTAAGGCCGATCCGACGGTACGGCTGATGGACCCGTCAGCCCAGCATACGACCGTGAGCAACAGCGGGGTCGTGACCGCGCCGATGCCCGGCACGGTCATTTCCCTCAGACACCATGAGGGAGACAGCGTCAGCGCGGGAGATGTGGTGCTGGTGCTTGAAGCGATGAAGATGGAGAACGAGATCACCGCCCCGGCCGGGGGAACGATCACAAAGATCTCCTGCGCCGAGGGAAAGACGGTAGCCGGAGGAGACGTTCTGTTTGAGATCGGCTGAAGGACGATAAGACGATGAATGAACTGTTTACGGAAAATAAACCGCTGAGGATCACGGATACGATCCTCAGAGACGCGCATCAGTCACAGGCGGCCACGAGGATGCGCCTGGAGGACATGCTGCCCGCATGCGAACTGCTGGACAAGGCAGGCTACTGGTCCATCGAGTGCTGGGGCGGAGCGACCTTTGACGCGTGCATGCGTTTCCTGAATGAGGATCCGTGGGAGAGACTCAGACAGCTGAGAAAAGCCATGCCGAACAC
>CAJOLD010000114.1 GCA_905235435.1 uncultured Lachnospiraceae bacterium | reverse complement strand
AGAAGCGCTCATCAGATCGGCCTTGTGGAAGCCCTGAAGAACGGCAATTATGATTATATCGACCGCGACGCGGCGCCCGTCAAGCGCGAGGCGGAGCTTAGGGCCTACGACGCCGATGTCTTTCTGGCAAGCCCGAACGCGATGTCGAAGGACGGCGATCTGGTCTTCATCGACGGCAATTCCAACCGCGTATCGGCGATCGCCTACGGACCGAGGAAGGTCATCCTGATCGTGAGCATGGACAAGATCTGTGCCGATCTGGACAGCGCCATGAAGAGAGCGAGAAATGTGGCGGCGCCGGAGAACGCGCTGCGCCTTCAGACCGGAGCGCCCTGCAACAAGATCGCGGCTCCTGCGCGGACTGCCGCGTGCCGCAGACGATCTGCTGCCAGTTCCTGGTCACACGCTACTCCCGTCATGAGGGAAGGATCCATGTGATCCTCGTAAATGAGCCGCTGGGATTTTAAGACTAATAATTATGTGGCGCTCTTCGCGGCGCCGGAAAAGAGGAAATAATGGAGCAGTATAAGCAGGAATTTATCGAATTCATGGTGGATTGTGAAGTCCTCCGGTTCGGAGACTTTGTCACCAAGAGCGGCAGAAAAACGCCGTTTTTCATCAACACCGGGTTTTACAGGACCGGCGCCCAGCTGAAAAAGCTCGGGGAATATTATGCCAAGGCCATTGAAACGGCCTTCGGAACGGATTTTGACGTTCTCTTCGGGCCGGCCTACAAGGGAATTCCCTTAAGCGTCGCCGCGGCGATCGCCCTGGATGAGAACTACGGCGCGAGCATCCGTTACTGCTCCAACCGCAAGGAGGAGAAGGACCACGGCGATAAGGGCATCCTGCTCGGAGGCCCCGTCGGCGACGGCGACAGGGTCGTGATCATCGAGGATGTGACGACCGCGGGGACGTCGATCCGCGAGACGGTGCCGCTGTTAAAAGCGCAGGGAGACATTAAGCTTGCGGGCCTGGTGGTCTCCGTTGACCGCATGGAGCGCGGGACGGGGACGGTGAGCGCGCTTGAGGAGATCCGGACCACCTATGATCTGCCCGTGACCAGCATCGTGACCATGGCCGAGGTCGTGGAGCATCTTTATAACAGGCCTTATAAAGGGAAGGTGCTGATCGACGACAGTATTAAGGAAGCGATCGACCGCTACTACGAACAGTACGGCGCATAAAGGACAGGAGTAAAAGGCATGAGCAAGGAGAAGATCTATTCGACAATGAGCAGCAGCGGCGTCATGGCCCTGGCAGCCGGGATCGTGGTGATCGCGGTCGGCGTGGCGGCAGGTGTCCTGATGATCATAAGCGGCGCCCGCCTGATCGCCGGGAAGAAGGATGTGACCCTGTAAGGCCGGGAGTACGGCCCGGACAGTGTAAAAAGAGGTACAAGGATAACTATGGCACGTAATAATCAAAACACCTGGCAGGAAAAAAAGTATTCCTTCCGCGCGGCGGCCGCGCTGACGCTCGGGGGGATCTCCGCCGTCATGTTCGCCTTTCTTGCGGTGCTTAGCGCAGCCTTAAAGGGTGAAACCGGCATGTGGGCAGGCGCCCTGGGCACCAGTGCGATGCTCTGCGCTTTTGTCGGCATTCTCCTGGGGCTTGGCAGCTTCAGGGATCTGTTGAATTCCTATACCATGAGCAAGGCGGGAACGATCATCAGCGGGATCATGGGCGCGGTCTGGTTCCTGGTGTTCTGTGCGGGCATCATGTAGGGATCCCGGACTTGCACCGCCCGGCCGCCCTCCGCAGGGCTTTAAAGGAGCTTCCGGCGGAGCCGTCCCGGCTTGACAAGGTTTTTGTAACCTTTTAGAATGGATGGGTGGATCTGAAACTGACCGTCAAGGAGGATTAATATGGTCAAAGTCGGCATTGTCATGGGCAGCGATTCGGATCTGCCCGTCATGGAAAAAGCGGCAAAAACGCTTAAGGAACTCGGAATCGAATACGAGATGAGGATCATCTCCGCACACAGGGAGCCGGATGTATTCTATGAATATGCTTCCGGCGCGGAAGCAAGGGGCCTTAAGGTCATCATCGCGGGAGCCGGACTTGCGGCTCATCTGCCCGGCATGACTGCGGCGCTGTTCCCGCTTCCGGTCATCGGCATTCCGATGCACACCACTTCCCTGGGAGGGCGTGATTCGCTCTATTCCATCGTACAGATGCCGCCCGGAATTCCGGTCGCAACGATGGCGATCGGCGGCGGAGTCAATGCCGCGCTTATGGCAGCCAGGATCCTGGCTGTGGGAGACGATGCTCTTCTTGAGCGGCTGAAGGAATATTCCGCAAAGATGAAAGAACAGGTACAGGAAAAGGACAGAAAACTTCAGGAGGAAATGTAATGGATTATCGCAGCGCGGGTGTGGATATTGAAGCCGGTTACCGGTCTGTGGAGCTGATGAAGGAGCACATTAAAAAGACGTTCCGTCCGGAAGTGCTCACACATATCGGCGGGTTTTCCGGGGCGTTCAGTCTGCGGGGCATCAAAGATATGGAGGACCCCGTGATGGTCTCCGGAACCGATGGCGTAGGCACCAAGCTGAAGATCGCTTTCCTGATGGATAAGCATGATACCGTGGGGATCGACTGCGTGGCCATGTGCGTGAACGACATTGCCTGCGCGGGAGGGGAACCCCTCTTTTTCCTGGATTATATCGCCTGCGGAAAGAACGAGCCCGAGAAGATCGCCTCCATCGTGGCGGGTGTCGCGGAAGGCTGCGTGCAGGCAGGTTGTTCACTGGTCGGCGGTGAGACCGCCGAGATGCCGGGCTTCTATCCGGTGGATGAGTACGACCTGGCGGGATTCGCGGCGGGCGTCGTTGACCGTAAGAACATGATCACCGGGGATGACATAAAGCCCGGCAACGTGCTCATCGGTATCGCCTCCTCGGGAGTTCACAGCAACGGATTTTCC
>CAJOLD010000113.1 GCA_905235435.1 uncultured Lachnospiraceae bacterium | reverse complement strand
CCGCGCAGGCGCAGGCTCGTTCCGCTGTCGATACCGGCAGGGACCGTCACCATCACCTTCTGCCGCGTCGAGGTATATCCGGTGCCGCCGCAGGAAGGACATTTCTCCTTCACGGTCTGTCCGGTGCCGCCGCAGGAAGGGCAGGCCTGTGTGCTCTGCATCATGCCGAAAAACGACTGGGTCTGGTAGGTCACCTGTCCGGTGCCGCCGCACTTCGGGCAGGGAATGCGCGGGCTTCCGTCCTTTCCTCCCGTGCCGTGGCAGACTTTGCATTCTTCCTTGTACGGGATGGTCAGCTCCTTCTCGCAGCCGAAGATCGCCTCCTCAAAAGAGATGCGCAGCCCCGCCCGGACATTCGCGCCCTGCATGGGGCTGTTCGCCGCCCTGCGGGTGGATCTCCTGCCGCCGCCGAACAGATCGCCGAAGATATCACCGAAGATGTCGCCCATATCGCCGCCAAAGTCAAAGCCGCCGAAGCCGCCGCTGCCGTCGAAGGCAGCGTGGCCGAACTGATCATACTGCCTGCGCTTGTCCGGGTCACTGAGTACCGCGTAGGCCTCCGAGGCTTCCTTGAACTTCTTCTCTGCTTCCTTATCGCCCGGATTCATGTCCGGATGATATTTCTTTGCGAGGGTCCTGTATGCCTTCTTCAGCGCTGCGTCATCCGCGTTCCGGTCGACTCCGAGGACCTCATAGTAGTCTCTTTTTTCATCTGCCATTGGTACTGCTCCATATCGCACTTACAGGGGAGATCACTCTCCCCTGTGTGATGCATCATTCTGTTTTATAAGGTCATACTTCTCTGAAATCTCCGTCGATGACGTCGTCATCGTCACCGGCGCCTGCAGCGCCTGCTCCGGGAGCCGCGCCCATATCGGGACCTGCGCCTGCCGCGCCTGCAGCGCCCTGTGCCTGCTCGTAGACCTTTGCGAACAGCTTCTGCGCGCTCTCCATCAGCTTATCTCTGCCAGCCTTGAGCTGCGCCGCCTGATCTTCGGTGATCTCATCACCGCAGGAAGCGATCACGTCCTTGAGGGACTGCAGATCCGCCTCAACGGCCGCCTTGTCGGCCGGGTCGATCTGTCCGCCGACCTCTTCCATTGCCTTCTCGGTCTGGAAGACCATGGAGTCCGCATCGTTCTTGAGCTCGACCGCCTCTTTGCGCTTCTTATCCTGCGCCTCGTAGGCAGCGGCTTCCTTTACGGCCTTATCGATCTCGTCATCCGACATGTTGGAGCCGGATGTGATCGTGATATGCTGTTCCTTGCCCGTTCCCAGATCCTTTGCGGAAACGTTCACGATGCCGTTCGCGTCGATATCGAAGGTAACTTCGATCTGCGGAACGCCTCTGCGTGCGGGCGGGATCCCGTCCAGGCGGAACTGGCCGAGGGTCTTGTTGTCCTTTGCGAACTGGCGCTCGCCCTGTACGACGTGGATGTCCACCGCCGTCTGGTTGTCGGCCGCCGTTGAGAACACCTGGCTCTTCTTCGCCGGGATGGTCGTGTTTCTCTCGATCAGCTTGGTGGCTACGCCGCCGAGGGTCTCGATCGACAGAGAAAGCGGGGTGACATCCAGCAGAAGGATATCGCCGGCGCCCGCGTCGTTCGCGAGCTTGCCGCCCTGGATGCTGGCGCCGATCGCAACGCACTCATCCGGGTTCAGCGTCTTGCTGGGCTCCTGGCCGGTCAGCTGTTTGACCTTCTCCTGGACTGCCGGCACACGGGTGGAACCGCCGACCAGCAGGACCTTGGAGATATCAGAATTGGAAAGGCCCGCATCGCGCAGCGCGTTCTGGACCGGAGTCGCCGTCATCTCGATCAGATCGCTGATCAGCTCCTCGAATTTCGCCCTGGTAAGGTCCATCTCAAAGTGCTTCGGACCGGTCGCGTCCGCCGTGATGAACGGCAGATTGATGTTGGTCACCGCGGAGGAGGAGAGCTCCTTCTTTGCCTTCTCGGCAGCTTCCCTCAGTCTCTGCATGGCCATCTTGTCGGCAGACAGGTCGATGCCCGTCTTTGCCTTGAAATCAGAGACCATATAGTCGGTCACGCGCTGGTCAAAGTCATCGCCGCCGAGACGGTTGTTGCCGTTCGTCGCGAGCACTTCGATGACGCCGTCGCCGATCTCGATGATGGACACATCGAAGGTGCCGCCGCCGAGGTCATAGACCATGATCTTCTGCTCTTTTTCATTGTCGAGGCCGTAGGCCAGCGCTGCTGCCGTCGGCTCGTTGATGATACGCTCGACCTCAAGACCGGCGATCCTGCCTGCGTCCTTGGTCGCCTGCCTCTGCGCGTCATTGAAATACGCCGGGACAGTGATGACCGCCTGGGTCACCTTCTCGCCGAGATAGTTCTCCGCGTCGCTCTTCATCTTCTGAAGGATCATTGCGGAGATCTCCTGCGGAGAATACTTCTTGTCGTCGATGGCCACTCTGTAGTCAGAGCCCATCTGTCTCTTAATGGATGTAACGGTGCGGTCGGCGTTGGTCACTGCCATACGCTTTGCCGGCTCACCGATCTTTCGCTCTCCGGTGTTCGTGAAGGAAACGACGGACGGCGTGGTCCTTGCTCCTTCCGCATTGGGGATAACGACGGGCTTTCCGCCCTCCATAACTGCTACGCAGCTGTTTGTTGTACCAAGATCAATACCGATGATTTTTCCCATAATCTGTTCCTCCTGTTTTTCTTCTTATTTCTTCTT
>CAJOLD010000112.1 GCA_905235435.1 uncultured Lachnospiraceae bacterium | reverse complement strand
TCCGCCACGATGGCGGAACGGATATTCATGACGACCATGAACATGATCGTGCTGATGAAGTTCGGCGCGAGGTGTCTGGTCATGATGTGGAAGAATCCCCCGCCCATCATCTTCGAAATGAGAACGTATTCGGAATCGCGGATCTTCCTCACTTCCGTCCTGACCATCTTCGCAATGCTCATCCATCCGGTGACTCCGATGATGATGGATATCCCCAGAACGTTGCGCTGTCCGATGACGGCCTGCAGGAATATGATCAGCAGAAGCGACGGTATGCTGAGCAGAATTTCCGAAAAACGCATCATGATACTGTCAACGGTTTTCCCTGCCAGTCCGCTGATGCTTCCGTAGATCACGGCGATGGCCGTCGATATGAGCGTCGCCAAAGCGCCGATGAAGAGAGATCTCCTTCCGCCGTACCAGATCAGTGTGAATATGTCTCTTCCCAGTGTGTCCGTACCAAAAATATGCGCGGCCGACGGTGCCTGATTGATCTGGGTCAGCTCCATGCGGAATGGATCCTCCCCTGTGAAAAGTCCGCAGAAAATGCACCCTGCCAGAATGAGGAGGAGAACAATGGCTGCTGCCCTTGGGGAAAGATTTCGGTATCCTGCCTTTGCTTATCTGCTGCTGTGATGCTTTTGCGAATGGCCTCCTGCCGGCCAGTGTGAAGAGCTGATCGTTACGCATAATCGGTCACCTCCTCCGGATCGCGCATGCGATGGTCGATGCGCTCGCTGATGAGCTCGCCCAGCATGTTGCCGGCGATAACGATGATGCCCGTGATGATCACGAGGACCATGAGCATATTGTAGTCGTGGTACTTGGCGCTCTCAAAGGAAAGTGTCCCGATGCCCGGATATGAGAACACCATCTCGACGATGTACGTGCCGCCGAGGATGTGGTTGATGGAGATCGCCATGATGGAGACCATGGTCGGCATCATATTTCGGACGCAGTGTTTCCACATGACCTTGTGCCTGCTCAGACCTTTGGACCGGGCCAGGAGCACATACTCCTGCCGTATCTCTTCCAGCAGCTTGTTGCGGAGCATGTACGTATAGTACCAGAGGTGGCTGAGCACAACGACCGTCAGTGGGAGCACAAGATGCTCCGCCCTGCTGAGGGCGCTTGATGACATGCCGAGATCGTAGGCGCCGCTGCTCGGCAGAAGCTGCCATGTCACAGCGAACAGCAGGATCAGCACCAGGGAAAGCCAGAATTCCGGAATGCAGCTTGTGATCGTTCCGACTTTGCATATGATGCGGTCGAGAAGCGTGTTCTCTCTGTAGGCACAGACCACTGCGATGAGCAGCGCGAGTCCGAAAATCAGCACGAAGCCCACACCTCCCAGAAGAAGTGTGTTCAGAAGTCTTCCCGATATGACCGTCATAACGGGCTGTTTGTATTTGAAGGAGATCCCGAAGTCCCCCTGGGCAGCAGCCTTGAGCCAGTCGCCGTACTGTTCGGTCAGAGGTCCGTCAAGGCCCAGCCGCTCCATGGCCTGTGCGTGCTCTTCTGCGCTCATCCTCTCGACCCGGTCGCCGTAATAGGATACGAGCGGATCTCCCGGCGCGAGCCTGGACATGGCGAAGGTCAGGATGGACAGGACGAAGACGGATATGATGAGAATGAGGATTTTCTGCGCGACGGAGGCCGCAAAGCGTTTCTTTGTCATATGCGTCCCTCCCTCATATAGACGACTCTGTCACTGAGGAACCGGACCATGTCGAGGTCGTGGCCGATGAACAGCATAGCAGTGCCATGTTTCTTCTGCAGGCTCCGGAACAATTCGGCGATCTGCGCCTGAATGGACACGTCAAGAGACGCCAGTGGTTCATCGCATATGAGAAGCTTCGGTTCCATACCGTAAGCTCTGGCGATGCTCACCCTCTGGCGCTGTCCTCCGGATAGCTCATGTGGATATCGGTCGATCAAATCTGCATCCAGATTCACTTCTCTCATCAGCGACTGGATATAGTCATTCAGTTCGTTTTTGCTGCTGCATACTTTGTGGATCTTCAGCGGCTCCGCGATCAGCTCCCGGACTGTCATCTTACTGTCCAGTGCCGCCCCCGGATCCTGAGAGATCAGCTGGATCTCCCTGGCCAGCCGGCGCTTTATGTCCGCCACGCTGCCGCGGCTTTCGCTGCTTTCGCCTCTGTCCCGCTGGCCACCGATGCGGCGGCGGTCCGTGATGTCGATGCCATCGTACAGGATGCTTCCTTTGAGCGGTGTATACATCCCGAGGATGCATCTCGCCAGGGTGGTCTTGCCGCTTCCGGATCTGCCTGCAAGTCCGAAGATTTCTCCCCTTCGAATTTCGAAGGAAACGTCTTCGACGGCTTTGACGTATGACTTTCGCCCCAGCTTAAAGTAATGCGAGAGGTTTTGCACCTGCAGGATCGGCGGCTCCTCCGCGTCTGCGCTGCTGTCTGCAGCTTCGTCATGGCCGCGCGGGATCGCAACGCTGCTGCGAATTTCCGTATCCGCGGCGCTCTGCACACTCCCACCGAAGGTCACCTTCGGTGCTCTCGGATCGGCCAGCCAGGTGGCAGCCTTGTGGGTCGGTGAAATATCAAAAAACGGTGGTTCTTCAACGTAATCTATTTCAAGAGCATACTCATTTCTTTCGGCGAAGGCATCGCCCCGAAATCCTTCCGGAATGTTCGGCGGGCTGCCCGGGATCGTGCGCAGTCTGCCGTTCTCCGCGTACTGAGGCAGCGCATGCAGAAGGCCCCATGTGTATGGGTGCGCGGGATTTTCCAGCACTTCATCTGCTGTGCCGATTTCGATGATTTTGCCTGCGTACATGACCGCAAGGCGGTCCGCAACTTTTCGCGCCGCCGTCAGGTCATGGGTTATGAACAGAATGCTCATGCCCCTCTCATCTCTTATTCTGAGGAGCAGATCCAAAATGTCATTTTTGACTTCCTCATCCAGTGCGGTCGTTGGTTCGTCCGCAATCAGAAGCTTCGGACTTTGCGCCAGGGCCATTGCGATGACGCACCGCTGCCGCATGCCGCCGGACAGCATCCACGGATAAGAATCATAGCGCTCCGCGGCACGGTCGATGCCGACATCCTCCATAAGCTCAATCGCCTTTGCGCGGACAGGATCCGCTGCCTTTGCATGAGAAAGATCTGCAGCTTTTGCATGAGAAAGATCCGCTGCCTTTGCATGGGCTTTGATCGCCTCGGCGATCTGCGCACCGACTGTGTACGTCGGGTCGAGGGACGTCATGGGATCCTGAAAAACGATGGCAGCTTCCGAACCCCGAATCTGGCAGTACTCCCGGTCATTGAGCTCCAGCGTCTGCCGTCCGCAAATCTCGATGCTGCCGCCCGTCACCTGCGCCCGGTCCGGAAGAAGTCCCATGATCGTCTTGCAGAGAACACTTTTGCCGCAGCCGGATTCGCCCGCAACAGCAACAATCTCTCCCTGTCCGATGGACAAAGAGAGATCGCGCAAGGCAC
>CAJOLD010000111.1 GCA_905235435.1 uncultured Lachnospiraceae bacterium | reverse complement strand
TGGTTTAAGCAATCAAGCAGATCGTTGCGCTGCGTCCGGGGAATCAGTTCAAAAGTGCCAGTTGCCAGAATCGGGACCAAATGTTCCAGTGTTTTGATGCTCCACCCCATCGGACGGCTGCTGAGTCGCCTGGACAAAACGTGGCTGACGTGCGGCTCGGTGGCCCCACCATTCCGGGCTTCCGCATCCTGATATCTGATAGCAATAGCATCAAGGTTTTGGTACAGATACGCCAACCCGTCTTCAATACGCGTCTGTCGCTCAGGATGCAGCTTTATCAGACGCTTTCCTGCCTCAATCAAGGCATCTGCGTTACCGTAACGAAGTGCATTGACAACCCTGCTCTTTTCGGCCTGTGCCTCGCCAATCCCGCATCCAGCAAACAGCATCTTTTTCGCCTTGTTCTTGTGATAGCAATCAAGGACAAATGTACTGTTTGGCAGATATTCCAATCCCTGCTTGATCCATGCTGCTCCGTCCCCGTGAAGATATATCCTTGTCCCTTTTAGATCATAGCGGGAGACGATCTGCTCATACACATCGTCCCAGAATTCCTCCCCCGCCTTGCAGGCACTGTAATGAAATGCGTTGATGCACTTCCTGCGCGGCAGTTTAACCTTTTCGACACCTTCATATACCGTTACCAGCGGTACTATCAGTGTTTTTCCATTCTGCAGACTCACATGATCCTCGTCCGCATCAACATGTAGCACCGGAACATGCCGCTGCTCACACACCTTCCTTTCTCCGGCCCAGCACCGCCGTACCGCGTTCATAACCGTTTGCCGGGAGAGCTTTCCCTCTGTAACGATCCTGCTCGCACTCGCATAGGATCCTTCTTTTGCCTCCCCGGTCAGCTTCAGTAATGTCCGGTCACTTACCCGCTGATAGGCTTCGACTCCTAATATCCGATCTACCGGATAATCATATGTCCCATCCTTCTGTGCGTAGTATGTCCTCTCGTAGGATATCTCACCGATATCCGTCAGTATCGTTCGCCTGTTTCCCCGCCGCTCCACAGCCAGCCCCGCCGCTCTGCGCCCTTCTCTATCTTCGTATAAGGCATTATCTATCTCTCTCGCATATGCCTCTGTCAGCGTCGCAGCCACTCGCTTCAACTTTGTCCAGGAAAACTCTTCAACTGCTTCGATGCTTGGAATCCCACTGAAAAACTCTGTCAGTTCCTTCTTGAGATTCTCTACAATTCCGTCTATAATGCTTTGCATAGGGACACTCCTCCGGATGGTTTAGTAGATTCTCGTCAAAGTAATCTTACCACAAGAGGGTGTTCCCTTTTCTGTTTCTCCTACTTTTATTTTACACTATGAGCGGCAACGGCATAAATTCAGCATAAAATAAAACGAACCGCTGCGGCAGGCAGCGATCCGTTCCTTAAATTTGCGGGATCTCGTTATTCCACGACGGTCTGCTCGGAAGATCGTCAGGAAGAGGGAATCGAAATCGTCGGTATTCGTCCATACGCGGTAGTAGTAGCGGCCGATCGGCACTTTCACCCGATGCTCCTCCGCTTCATCCTCATGCACGTATATGCTGCTCGTTTCGAAGCGGGCCATGGGCTGTCCGTTCTTCGACAGGTTATAAACAAGATTCGGGAACTTGCTCAGGATGTCGGTCTCCAGGCGCAGGCCATTTTCATGCAGCACGTCCCAGATGTTCTTTCCGTCGAACCTGAAGCTGGACTTCGCGGAGAAATACTCGTCGTTGAAGGTCTGGGTCGCGGTATGGCCGACCTCATGCGGCTGCACGGTCCCCGTCACATGGTTCGTGAATTCGAAGTGACGCGCGCCCACAAGGGCATTCTTCTCCATGGTGCCTTCGTAGATGACGTTCCGGTCCGCGTCTTCCATGACGTAGCCGGGACGCAGTGTCTTGCCGTCATAGCGGACGTAGTATTCGGTCACGCCGGGAGCGGTCTTGAAGCCCGAGAAATCGGCGCGGCTCGCCGCAGGCGCCTGCTGATCGAGCGCCTTGCTCTTCTTTGTTGCTTTTACCATCAGAAAAACGCCGAGCACGATCGCAAGCGCACCGACGCCCATCAGGGCCGGGGAAAACAGCTTGCTCACCTTCGTATTGGAATTCCGGTCGGGATCCGCGGGATCGTAAAGGACCTTTATATCCTCACCGACCTTGACCTCGTTCAGGAGGTTCGCGAACACGGTCTCATACTGCCTGCCGTTCGCCGTAAAGACGACGGTCGCGTCGTACTGCTCTTCCTGCCTGCCGTCCGTGAGCTCGGTGTGCGTCTCCACGGCAGTGACCTTGCCGACGGTCTCTGCAAAGTTTTCGGTGTCGAAGCCGCGGGTCAGGAAGCCGAACACGATCAGGACGATGCCCAGAGGGACCAGAAACCGCGCCGGACCGGTGTTGCGCATAAACCGCGCGAATTTGTTTTCAACCATATCTCTATGCTCCTTTTATCCTTGTCTGCCGTCCTGTTTTCAGGAAAGCGGCCTATGCGGCATCTGCCGCATAATAGGGATATTATTGCACGGAGATGCCTGCCCTGTCAACGGCGAAGAGGGCGTTTTCCGCCTGTCTTATGGGGCAGGACCCGCAAAAACGCTTCGGCAAGACAGGGGACGGTTCTCCGTCTTTTGCGTGAAAAGCGCGTCAGGCCTGTCTGCCGAGAACTTCTTCTTTCTTCAGCTGCAGTTCGGCGATCTCTTTCTTTCCGAGCGGATAGACGAAGCGCAGGAGGATGAAGACGAGGAGGAAGAGGACCGCCGGGATCATCACGGAAGAATTGTACATGCTCTTCAGCGCTTCCGCGGAAAGGCCTTCGGTCTTCAGCTCGCTGCCGTTGTAGCCGATGCGCAGCAGCGGAACATTGATCAGGATCGTCGCGACGGTCTGGCCGAGCTTGCGCATGAAGGTGTAGAAGGCGTAGCTGGTGGCTTCGTCGTTCAGGCCGTAGGTCACCTTGTTATAGTCGATCGCGTCGTTCGCGAGCGCCCAGATCAGCAGGAAAATGAACGCTGTCCCGATGCCGCTCATCAGGCAGGCCAGCAGGTACAGCCACACATTGGTGATCCCGAACAGGGCCAGGATGAACAGGAGGATATAGAAGGCCGCGGCGACCAGCACGCCCCGGGAGCAGACCTCCTTGCGGCCGAGTTTGTTGCTGAGCTTCGTGGCAAAGAACATGACGACGGCCACGGGCAGGTACTGGAAGACCGTAGGCAGCATGGTGAGGCCGGGCCTGCCGAAGTAGTGATGGAAGAGGTAGCTGTTGTAGCCCTGGCCGAACATCTGCGCCGCGAGGAAAAGCATGCTCGCGAGGCTGACCGCCATGAAGGGACGGCTCTTGACAAGCGTTTTGACGACGCGCATGGTCTCGCCTTTTTTGCGCGGCGCGGGCTTCGATTCCACGCGTTCCTTCGTCCAGGCATAGCAGAGCAGATAGGCGACCACGCTGAGCACGGCGATCACGGCCGCGCCGACGAGGAGCTTGGTCTGACTCATCTGGCGGGTGCCGTCCGCAAGCGTGACATAGCAGATGCTGGCCAGCGCCATGGCGGGCATGGCGCCGAAGGTGGAGCCGATGGAGCGGAACACGGACAGGGCGGAGCGTTCCTTGTCATCGGAGGTGATGACCTGCGCAAGCGAGCCGTAGGGGATGTTGATGCAGGTATACAGCATGCCGAAGAGGATGTAGGTGAGATAGATCCAGGCCAGTCTCCCGCCGGCGGAGAAGCCGCGCACGTCCAGGAACATGAGCACCGCGGCAAGGGCCACCGGGACCGCGAAGATTTTGATCCATCTGCGGTATCTTCCGTCCTTTCCGGGTTTCGCGCCGTCGATGATGCGGCCCCAGATGGGGTCGTTGATGGCGTCCCAGATGCGGGCGACGATGGTCATGATCATGACGCTTAAGACGCTGATCTCCAGGACGTCGGTGTAATACTTGTTCAGGACGCTCTGGGTGAGGCCGAAGACCAGGCAGGACGCCAGGTCGCCCATGGCGTAGCCGATCTTGTCCTTGGCTTTGATCCCGCTCGTGCGGGCAATGTAAGACTGTTCCACGATTGTTCTCCTTTATGTGATGTTAATAAAGTTCTTCTATACTCATACTGCCTCGCTGCCTCGAACGACCTTTCTCAGCTCCGCTCCGCTTACGCTTCGAAGTCGCTTCGAAAGCTCGTTTCGGGCGCGCTCGGCGGTGCTTTCCTCAAACGTCCTCGCTGCCTCGAACGGTCTTTCTCTGCTCCGCTCCGCCTGCGCTTTGAAGTCGCTTCGAAAGCTCGTTTCGGGCGCGCTCGGCCTGCTTCTGCCGAGAGGATCTGTCGGTGAACGCGAGTGTCGGAACTTTCGAAGAGGCTTTTTC
>CAJOLD010000110.1 GCA_905235435.1 uncultured Lachnospiraceae bacterium | reverse complement strand
TTTGGGGAAATCCCGGGGTTTGCACTGCCCAGGTTAGCTCAGTAAACAAGAAAAAGCAGCGCAGTAAGCCGATTTCGCAGTACTGCACTGCCATGTTTCAGAGGCCCGGCAGATCAATATGAATATTTCCGAAATTGCACTGCCCCGAAAGCAGTGCAATTTCTTTATATCCCCAAGTGCACTGCCCAGATTTTCAAGGTCAAAACTTGTTTACGGACCGGCTAGTCCATGTTCCCCAAATGCACTGCCTGGCGGGCAGCGCACCTGGCCTGAATTCCCAAAAGGCACTGCCATGCCCAAAATAGGCTTACGGATCAAATGGCTGATTTTAAAGTGGTCTGCCCGGCCCTTTTCAGATGGCAGTGCAGCAAGGCGATTTCCCCCAACTGCGCTGCCCGGCCCCAAAAGGCGGGCAGTGCAGTTGGACCTATATCCAGATCTGGTCTGCCCGGCGCGGCATTGGCCTCGGCAGATCAATAAAAAATAGTCGCGACTTGCTTTGATACCTACCGGAAGCCGGTGGCCGCGGGACAAGGGGACAATGTCAGGCAGTGCACTTGTTGCATAATCCCAAAATGCGCTGCCCGGCGCGGCATTTGCCCCGGCAGGTCAATAAAAAATAGTCGCGACTTGCTTTGATTCCTTCCGGCAGGCAGCGGCCGCGGGACTGGGGAACAAGTTCCGCCGGCGCACCGCGAGTCCCACTTCTCACTTCAGCGTCCACCTTCACGGGATTGTGATCGGTGTTCTTAAAGTGAAGATCCAGCGTCTCCATGTTTTCTGCACTGAGGTTCGGCGAGAGGATAAATCCGTCGATCATATAATACTGGAAGGAAGGATCTGCCTCATCGAGCGGCCGGTCAAGAGAGCGGCCGGTGGGATGGGTGGTATCCATCAGGAACTGCCAGCCGTCATCGAACTGCGAGACATCCAGCATTCCGGGTCCCCAGAGATTTCCGCCCTGCAGCGGATACATGGATGTATCGACGTTTGAGAATGACTGGTTGAAGTCACCGGCGGCGACGACATAATTTCCCTTTGCATATTCATCCTGCATGACCTTTGCAAGCGCCTTCGTCTGCGCGATCTTTCCCTCGCCTTCATCAAAAGCTTCCAGGTGGAGGTTTACCAGGACAAGCTCTTTGTCTGTGCCTTCGAGGGCAATGCGCTCCAGCAGCAGACATCGTTTCAGATTGCCCATACGCACCGGCCATGAGAAGGGGCAGGGAAGAGAGATGCGCTCCCCGGTGTAGGCATCAAAGCGGGAGAAGGTCGCGATCCCGGAATCCACTTTGCCGATCGGAGGGACCGGGTAGGGGATGAACAGCACCTTGAAGTTCTGCGCGAAAGCGTTTTCATACCCTGTCAGGGAAGAGCCGATCATGTCAAATTCATTCAGATAGAAACTGCGGTTGGAACTGCGGTCGATCTCCTGCAGGAAAACAACATCCGCGTCTTCTTTTTGAATGAGGGATGTGAAGGCGTCGATATTTTCGAGGACCTGATCCTTATCCTGCGTTTTTACGCCCCGGCCGCCGTCCATAAAGAAGTCGGCCGTCTCGCTGAGACCCGCATAACCGATGTTCCATGACAGCAGGGAAAAACTGTCCCCGGGCGCCAGGGTCTTCGTGGCAGTCCCATTGATCACGACAGGGGTCGTTTCATCCGGCTTGAACTCGGTGATCGTAAGCACCGCGAACAAAACGATAACGGCAAGGACCATCACGGCGATGACGATACCGATGATCTTCATAATTTTCAAAGCTTTTTTCATATCAAAGAAACCTCCTGGGTATATACATTTGGTCTGTGCCGGGCAGCCTGTATGCCGGCGCGCGGCATCTTACGGCCGGCGGTACCGGTTCAGGCAGGCATAGATCTCCTGCGTGCGCGGCTGCGCATAGCCGCAGAAGATGCCTCCGTCATCGGAGAGGAAGGAGAGGCCCCTCTGCTCCAGATTTTCTGACAGGATCTTCGCAACTTCCGGAAGCGTGCGCTTTCCGTCGATGAGATGCGTGACGGCGTATTTGAGAAGCAGGCCGAGCGCGGCGGTCTGCTCGCTGTCGGTGATCTGCTCGATGGCGCGAAGATCGATCTCGTCCCTGCCAAGGGAAAAACCGTCCCGCCCCCGGCATTTCATTTTAATTCTCTCGCGGCCGCCGTCCCTTCCCTCGGGCTGTCTCCCCGCAGGCTGCTCCTTTTTGCAGGTCATGATCCGGTGCGAGGCCGGAAGGCTGAAGGGAGGCACGCCGACCTCCGGCAGCGGATAGGAATCGCAGAGCGACTTTGCCTTTTCAGTGATATCGACAGGTCGATAACTGTCCATCTGTATGACCGTGTCCGCGATGTGGAAGAATGCGCCGGAGCTGCCGGCGACCAGGATCGTGGAGATCCCCGCTTCGCTGTAAAGATCGCGGGCGCGTTCCAGGAAGGGTGTGATCGGTTCCTTTTCTCTCGCGATGACCGCCTGCATAAAGGCGTCGCGGACCATAAAGTTCGCGGCGGAGGTATCTTCATCGAGCAGGATCACCCGCGCGCCGGCCTCGATGCTCTCCGAGATCCCCGCCGCCTGGGAGGTGCTCCCGCTGGCGTCAAGGGTCGAGAAGCTGGCGGTATCGCGGTCGTTCGGAAGATGATTGATGAACATCGATATATCAACGTCCCGCACGAACCGTCCGTCCTCGGCGCGAAGCTTGACGGCGGTATCGTCCGTGATCACAAATTCACGGCCGTCCCCGGCGATATGGTTGTACACGCCCAGGGAGAGCGCGTCCAGCAGCGTGGATTTTCCGTGGAAACCGCCGCCCGCGATCAGCGTGATGCCGCAGGGGATCCCCATGCCGCTGATGCTGCCCCTGTGCGGCAGCTCCATCGTGACCCGCAGGCGCTCCGGCGACAGGAAGGGGATGGAGTCCTTCATCGGCCGGTCGCTGACACCGCTCTCACGCGGAAGGACGGATCCGTCCGCGACAAAAGCGCAAAGGCCAAGTCCCGGCAGCTGATCGCGGATGCTCTGCTGATCCTCCGCAAGCTCGATGGCGCGGCTAAGCGCGGATGCATTGACGGACCGGTAGTACAGCGTCTGCTCCGCAGCCTCCGGAAGATAATCGAAGAGGATCTTCTCAAGCTCACCGGCGGCGATGGTCCTGCCGTGCGCCGGAAAGCCGACGAAGAATCGCATGATGATGCCGCTGTCCGTGATCTCGCATGCTGTTCGGGCAATGACCTCCTGGCCGCAGCGGGAGATGGAGATCAGGCCGCTCTTGCCTGAGCCTCTCGCCTGAAAAGAGCTTGCCGCGACCGCCCTCGAAAACCCGCGGATGAGGAAATCGGCGAGCGTCGTACGGCAGAGGCGGTTCTTATAAAACGCAGCCGGAAAACCGGCGTCCCCGTGGGAGACCAGGATGCTCACCGCGGAAGGGGAAGCAAACGGATCGCCCTGCACATGGTCGATCGAAAGCACAAAGTGCGGGAAGCGGTACTGCCCGCGCAGAGATTTGTAGGCGGGGTAGCTTTTACGATCAATGGATCGAAGCTGCTCACGCAGCTGCAGTGAAGTCTGCATGGAAAAACCTCCCAAAAAACAAGATATCTTATTCTCAGGTGATCTACCCACGCACATTGCATTGCATGGCAATGGGCGGGGCTTCCGGTTTGGGACAATGTCCCTCCCCACGGCCGGTCACGCGGCCGCTAACCCA
>CAJOLD010000109.1 GCA_905235435.1 uncultured Lachnospiraceae bacterium | reverse complement strand
ATCGTCCGCGATGAGCCTGTGGCCTCGCTTAACGATCTCGAGAGCCGTCTCTGACTTACCTACGCCGCTCTCTCCCAGGATCAGGATGCCTTCACCGTTTACCTCGACCAGAACGCCGTGCATACTGATACGCGGTGCGAGCTCGAGGTTTAAGTATTTTATGAGCGCACTGTTGAATTCGGATGTGGCGAGGTTCGTCCTGAAGATCGGTATGGCCAGTTTCTTGGCGGCCTCGATCACCTCTTCATGCGCTTCGTGATTTCTGGTCAGGATGAGGCAGGGGATCTTCTTCTCGAAAAGTGCCTCGATTGACTTTGTCCTTGCAGGCGGCGTCAAATGCTCAAGATAGGCATGCTCCATATTACCCATGACCTGGATTCTGTCGGGACCGAAGTGGTCGTAGTAACCTGCCAGCTGTAGTCCCGGTCTCGTAACGTCGGCGACACAGATCCTGCGCTGCTCGATATCTCCCGGATTGTAAACGACTTCGAGATCGAAATAATCGACGATCTCAGATAAAAACACACTTGAATAAGGCATCTTGAACCCTCCTTGACAGAAAAGATCGACTTAATTATTGTATCAAACAAAAAAAAGCCCCGCAACGCATTTCACTGCGCCGCGGGGCCGGGATAAGCTTTTCGATCAGGAAAAGGAGATCTTTACGCTGTGCGTCTTACCGTCATCGAAGACGGGGATCTTGGTTCCTTCGACGGCCTTGCCGTCAGCCTCGACCTTTACGCCTGAAGCAGTCCTTCTGAAGCCTAAAGGCTTACTTATCGATATCTCATAAGAAGCCTTGCCGTTATTTATCGAGACTTCAAGAGACGTCTCATCCTTACGAAGGAGCGGCTCACAGATAAAGTTGTCTGCCGTAAACTCGATGCCGAAGCAGGAGAAGAGGCAGAGAAGGAGCCATGTGGAAGTACCGGAAAGCGTGGGTCCGATATTCTCTCCCGAATCGGTTTTCAGGCGTACCGCGGGAAGCTCCTCCAGCGCGCCCAGACCGAAGACCCGCAGAAAATCCGTCGTCGTCCTGTACAGCGTAGGGCGTCCCGGCGCATCCAGACGACCGCAGGGCTCGATCAGATTCTTTTCCAGCAGGGCGTTGACCGCATAGCCGGAATCCACGCCGCGGACCGTGTCCACAAAGGTGCGGGTCACGGGCTGATTGTAGGCGATGACCGCCAGCGTTTCCAGCAGGGATGCGGACAGCTTGCCGCCCCGCCGGATGCCCAGCGCCTGTTTGATCTCAGCACCGTATGCCTCCTTCGTGCAGAGCTGGCAGGAATCCGGGAAGCGCACGAGCAGGATCCCGCGCGGGAACTCGCCGTTGTTGTAGATCACCGCCATTTTCTCCACCGTGTCCGCGCACTCCGCCGGGGATATGCCGAGCACCTCCCCGAGCTTTGCGTAGGTCAGCGGATGCCCCGCCGCGAAGAGACAGGCTTCGATCACCGCAAACCGTTCTTCGGGGGAATAAACTGCCGATTCTTCCGTTGTTGTCTTATCCATGTTTTACCTGTATTCGTGTCAATATGCGTTGCTTTCGAGATTTGCCGCCGCGATCTCTTCATCCGATGCGATCAAACGGATCTCGAGATGGGAGTAAATATCCGTCACACCGGAATCCGGAGCGTCCGTCTCTTCGAGCGCGATGATGTGGGATTTTAAGAGCTCCAGAAGCCCGATGAACTTCGCGACCATCTCCGAGCGGTTCTCCGACGCCCGGAAATACCCGTCGAGATAGATGTTTCTGTCCTTTAACGTGCTGATGAGCCCCGTCATCACGTCCTCCACCGGGATCCGCGGCGCGTTCACGATGCCGGAGAAATTGTCCCGCACCGTCTTTTCCGTCAGCCTGGTTTCCGTATAGACGTGGATTAGAGCTGCTTTGAGCAGCTCAACGGAGTGATCGGCGACATACTTCCGGTCGGGGGAGATGTCGTCCTGTTCCTTGACCGTGCGCCCGCCGTAGGTCTTATAGAGATCGGATAGCTCCGCCGCCGCCAGCTTTGCCTTCTGGTATTCGAGGATCGCGTCCACCAGCGGTTTGCGCGGGTCTTCCTCCTTCACGGGATCACGGGGAAGCAGAAGACGGCTCTTGATGAGCATCAGCTCGGACGCCATTTCCAGAAACTCGCAGGCAAGCTCCACATCGTGCTCCTCCGCGTCCTTGATGTACGCCATGTACTGTTCGCAGAGCAGGTCGATCGGAATGTCCTCAATGTTCAGTTTATGCTTCTCCACGAGGGAGAGCAGAAGATCGAGCGGGCCTTCAAAGGTTTCGAGCCGGTAATTGATCATGCGGTGCGCCTCACAGACCGGGGATCAGCCCGACGATCCAGCTCATGCCGTTCGAGATCGCGCTCACCGCACTGCTGAGGGGCAGGCGGAGCACATTCGTCCAGAGCAGGATCAGCAGCGCGAGCTGAATGTACCGCTCGTACTTCATGACGCCGAAATAATACTTCGCGGGCAGCCAGACCAGAAAGATCCGCGAACCGTCGAGCGGAGGGACGGGGATCAGGTTGAAGACGCCGAGCGAGAGATTCAGCACATGGAAATACCACAGAAGTGTCAATATGGCATACTGCAGATTGTACACAAAAGACGAGCTGGTCGGGAAGTGAATGAAGATCGCGACGAAGATGCGATAGAGCAGGATCCCGATGAACGCCATGATGAAATTGGACAGCGGGCCTGCGAGCGCAGTCAGAGCGGTATCGCGCTTGTTGTTCTTGAAATACCGGGTGTTGATCGGTACGGGACGCGCCCAGCCGAAGTGGAAGAAGATCATGCAGAGCGTGCCGAGCGGGTCGAGGTGCTTTAAGGGATTGAGCGTGAGCCGCCCCATGTTCTTCGCCGTCGGGTCGCCGAGCTTGTACGCCATCCATCCGTGCGCTACCTCATGTACCGAGAGTGCGAGGATGACGCAGGGAAGGACAAAGAGCA
The DNA here is from genome assembly GCA_905235435.1 of uncultured Lachnospiraceae bacterium. Taxonomy (GTDB): domain Bacteria; phylum Bacillota; class Clostridia; order Lachnospirales; family Lachnospiraceae; genus CAMOKZ01. The sequence continues at coordinate 54 of CAJOLD010000109.1, read as the reverse complement.
GTTCAATGATTTGGTTTCGTAATGAGGATAACAAATCGTACCTCCGGTCGTTTA
>CAJOLD010000108.1 GCA_905235435.1 uncultured Lachnospiraceae bacterium | reverse complement strand
TTTTTCTTTGATATAGCGGATCGAGACAGCCAGATGGAAGATCAGGTACAGGATGATCCCCGCTGTATCCTGATAGCCCATGGTCAGGTCCGCAGCCAGAATGCGGCTTCTGTTTCCAGCACTGCAGCGCCGAACAGGCAGATCAGCAGGCGGATCCCCAGAGGATCCCTCTTTCTGCGGAAGGTTTTTCTGTAATAAATGATGCAGATGATGGTACAGATCAGGAAGCCGATCAGGAAGGCTGCGATCATGATAAAAATGCGCCAGTTGACTCCATGAGAGCCGACACTTAAGGAGGCAATCCCGAGGAATTCTGCAAAAGTCCTGCCGTCTATAATGTCATAATTGTACCCTTCCGGAAGAGGCATTCTGTCCCGTCATCGGTAGATCCTGCCTCATCCCTGGATGGGTCATATTCATCGGATGCTCCGCCATCATCGGTTATAAAATTATCCCTGCTTGCGCTAAGCGCCATGGTCAGGCTCATAAGCGCCAGATTTCCATCGTAGGATGTGGACGGCTGATAGAAGGGATAATCCATAAATTCCGTGGCGAAGGAATAAAAAGAATTCATCTGCAGGTTATCGAAAGAGCCGACAGGATATCCGTTGACAAGGAGAGATCCGTCCTCTCCCTCCGTCAGAGTCACATTGTCCCCAAAGCGTTCACTTCGTTCTTCCGGAGAAAGTGAAGCGATGTCTGCATATTTTATGACAGGATCGTAGCCTTCATCGGTACCCTCCGGGCTTTCGGCTTCTCCGTTCCCCTCTGTACTCCCGGCTTCCGCAGACACGCTGTCAGCAGCCGGTTCTGCAGGGGCCTCTGCACTTTCGGCCGCAGCTGTGACCGCCGGAAAAATACCCAGCAGCAGACACAGAAAAAGAGACAGCGCTCTGACATATATATTCTTTTTCATCCGTCTAAAAAGCTTCATGGTCTAATACACCTCTCATATGGAACGATGCGGAGGATGATAAGCCTCTCACCGGCTTTCATGCGGGCATGATGCAGAGGAGAGCTTTTGCTTCTTATATTGTTATAATACCATATTTAATAAAAAAGTATAGGTGTAAAGTTCATGCGCGGTGCCCGCCGATCTGCGTGTTCCGCTCCATGGTGGTTGCGCCTTTCATCATGTTCAGTCCCTTGACCACGGCGTTCTTTCCGTATCTGCGGCGGATCTCCAGCATCGCACTCTGCACGGCTTTTTCTTTTTCGAGAGCCTCGTAATCCGTGAACAGGTCCAGCTGGTATTCTCCGTAATCGGCGGAGGTGTGATCGGCATTGACGCCGATCCTGCGGATGAGGAGCCGCCTGTCCACCTTTTTGTCGAAAGCCTCCGCCAGCTGCTTTGAGACCGTGGCGAAGGAGTTGGTCGCACTCATAAAGCGGACGGTCCCGACGGTGTGCTTCGGGTGGAGCCGCCCGTAAAAGTCGATCGCGATCGGGCCGTCGTAGGCCGGGCATTCCTCCAGGCTTTTCCAGTCAAAGCTGACCCACCAGGTAAAGGAGCGGGAGACCAGGTTCTTCCGGACCATGCCGGAGCACAGCACATCGATCATCTCGAGGAAGACGATGCGCGCTTCCTGAAACCTGTAGGGCCTCGGAAGCACCTGGCCGTTTGAGAGGCTGTTCCTGACCGGCCGGAAGGACTTGATATCTTTCATCTTAACAGGCTCGATCCCCCAGGCGTGATCGATCAGGATCTCCCCGTCGATGCCGAATTCTTTGTAGAACCAGTCTTCGTCCTGGATGGACATCTCGGCCACTTCCCCCATGGTGTACATGTAGTTCTTCTGCAGGCGGTTTGCCTTGCCCGGGCCGATCTGCCAGAAATCGGTGAGAGGCGTATGGGTCCACAGGCGGAAGCAGTAGGAGCGCTCGTCCAGCTCCGCGATGCGCACGCCGTCCTTATCCGGCGGCGCTTTTTTTGCCACAATGTCCATCGCGACCTTGGCGAGATAGAGGTTGGTCCCGATACCGACGGTCGCGGTGATCCCGGTCGTATCGAGGACATCCCGGATCATGGTCATCGCCATGATACGGGCGGGATGCTCCCCGGTCTCCTCCGCCTCTTTTTCGTACAGGTGAAGATAGGGCGTGGCGTAGATAAATACCTCGTCCACACTGTATACGTGGATATCCTCCGGCGCGGCGTATTTCAGATAGATGGAATAGATCAGGGCGGACACCCGCTCGTACTCGGCCATCCGCGGCGTGGCGATGTAGTAGAGGACCCGGGTGTGGCGGGCGGTCTCGTAGAGGCGGATGGCCTGTTTGGCTTCGAAGAGCCTCGGGCGGGACGGCACGCCGATCGCTTTTAACGCCGGGCTGACCGCCAGGCAGATGGTCTGGTCCGAGCGGGACGGATCCGCGACCAGAAGGTTTGCCTTCAGCGGGTTTATGCCCCGCGCGACGCACTCCACACTGGCATAAAAAGACTTCATATCGATCGCGATGTATATGTCCGGCTCCCCCGTTATATTCTCCCAATCATGCATAAAACCCCCTCCTTTTGACATCTGTGCATGCAACTTGCACTTTATTATAGTGCAACATACGACAGATGTCAAGTGCGATGGGGTCCTTTCTCACTCCCCGTACTGCTTCATGATATCCCGCAGGTAGGAAGCGTATGTCTGCCGGACATCCTCCGGCGAAACGATCCGCAGCCCTTTTCCGATCCCCGTTATCCATCCGAAAAACTGGGGGCTCACCGTCACGGTCACGCTCGCCTGAAAGTGCCCGCTGTCCTTCGGAAACATGATCACGTCCGTCCCGAAGCGGTCGATCACGACGCCGGCAAGATGATTCTCGCCCTCCAGGGTAATAAACCGGTCCTCCCCGCCGTACATCCCGAAGGTCTTCCGGGCAAAGGCGGCCAGATCAAAATCCTTAAACTGCTCCCGCCCGAGTCTCTCCTCCTCTGTCACGCGGATCTCCTGGATCTTATCCACCCGGTAGTGCTTGATCTTCCCGGCTTCGGCATCAAACGCGACAAGGTAATAATTCTCGTCATCCCAGGTAAGGGCCCAGGGCGACACGACATAATCCGCGCCGTCCTTCTTCCGCGCCAGCGTCTTTTTGACGGTCCATTCACAGTACTTGAAGCAGATTTGCCGGTTATCGTGAATGGCGGAATGGATGGCGTCCACGTTTGCATAGATCGAATCATTGCCGGTCTTGGTCCGGTTATAGATAAAGACCTGCCTCTGGAGCTGCCTGGCATTTGCATTGCTGGTCTGCTTTTCCAGCTTCCTGATCAGATCTTCCGATTTCTCTTTGGTGATGAACTTGGAAGACTGCACGGCGTCCACCAGGAGCTTCAGCTCCGCCAGGTCAAAATCCCTCTTATCAACATAGTATCCGAAATTCCGGCCCTTCGTCTGGCCGATATCCAGCCCGTACTGCTTAAGCCTCTCGATATCGGAATAGATCGTCTTCCGGTTATAAGTGTAATCATATCTGGCTTCCATCCTGTCGCAGAGCTGCGTCGCGTTCATCGGGTGCGCCGCGTCCGTCTCCTCCAGCAATATCTGCATAAGATATAAGATCTTCAGCTTTTCTTCTGCCATGCCGTTTCCGCCTTCTTTCCCAACACATGTTCAT
>CAJOLD010000107.1 GCA_905235435.1 uncultured Lachnospiraceae bacterium | reverse complement strand
ATGAAGGAGTTCAAGCCACTGCTCCACGTGGATGGGCGGACGGCGATCGAAGGACTTATCGAAACGGCAAAAGCCGCAGGCATCAGCGATATCACGGTGGTCACGGGCCATAAGGAGGAACTGCTGAAGCCGGTGCTGGCGCAGCATGGAGTCAGCGAAGCCTACAATGAGAACTACGCGGACGGCATGTTTTCATCCATCCAGACAGGTCTCGCAAAGGCAAGGCAGTCGGGCAAGAGGGGCTATCTGCTCATGCCGGTGGACTGCCCGCTGATCAGCGTCAGCGTGCTGCGGGCGGTCATGGATGGCGTGGCCGCGGGACCGGATGCTTTTGCGGTAGCCGTGTTCGAAGGAAAGAAAGGCCACCCGCTGTACATTCCGGCGGGACACATAGATGAAATACTTAAGGCCGGCGGGCAGGGAGGCCTGGCGGCGATCACAGATAAATACGCGGAGCAGATGCTGCGCGTGGAGACGGGCGAAGAAGGCTGCATTCTGGATATGGATACGCCGGAAGGCTATGAAGACATCACCAGATTCGTCGCCAAAGGATTCGCGCGGGAGAAGCTGGAACTTCTGACCGCGCGGAAGAAGATCTTCCTCGTGCGCCATGGCGAGACCCAGCAGCACGATGAGCCGATGTTCATCGGCCAGTACGATGTGCCGCTTTCGAACGAAGGAAGAGCGCAGGCGGAGAAGGCCGCGCATAGAATCGTCCAGAGCATGGCAGAAGATGTGGAAGCCGAGATCATGGGCGTGGACAAGTTCGGCAAAGAACCAATGCCGGCCATCGAGAGGATCTACTGCAGCGACCTGTCGCGGGCGGCGGAGACGGCGGACATCATAAAGGACGCCATCAACAAAGCGTACCCGCAGCTTTTGGAAATGAACGGCGGACCGGTCCAGGTGAAGCAGATCGAGGGACTGAGGGAGATCAGCCTCGGCAGCTGGGACGGACATCCGATCCGCGAGATCGCAGAGAAGTATCCGGAAGAATATGAACGCAGAGGGCGCGACATATTCAGCTTCAAACTGCGCGGGGGCGAGAGCTTTTATGACATGCAGTACAGAGCCGTGGCGGCTTTGCGCGACATCTTGAAGAACGATGACGCAAAGGATATAATAATCGTTGCACACAGTGGGGTGATCAGGGCATTAGAAAACCAGATCCTCGGGCAGCGGGTCGAAGATCCGTGGGATCCGGTGGCGAAGGGAGAGCTGCATATGCTGGAACCTTTCCCGGAGCAGCCAAATGAGAAAGTTCACGGCGACAAGCCGATGAATATGACCGATATGACAATGGACGCCGTATACGAGATGTACGAATAAAGGAGCCTTTAATGACAGAAAACCTGAACAAGAAAAACAAGTATTCCGCGAAACTCATCGCGAAGATGGGTATGATGGCAGCGATCGCATGCGTACTGGGACTCTTCAGATTCCCGATCCTGCCGATGGTGCCGTTTCTGACCTATGACTTCGCTGACATACCAATCATCGTTTCTGCCTTTGCATTTGGACCGGGAGCAGGTCTGCTCATCACATTTATCGTGAGCTTCATCCAGGCGTTTCTCCTCGGAGGCGACCAGCTCTACGGATTCATCATGCACATCCTCGCGTCAGGCACCTTCGTGCTGATCGCGTCGCTGATCTATAAGCACCATAAGACCAGAAAAACTGCCATCATCGGTATGGCATTAGCGACGCTGGGAATGATCGTCATCATGGGCATCGCCAATTACTTCGTCACACCGTACTACTACGGAGGCGAGGGCATGAAGGCAGTCGTCGTGGAACTTATGCCGTTCATTTTGCTGTTCAATCTCATCAAGGGCGTTGCCAATTCGCTGATCACATTCGTCATCTACAAGCGAATATCGCCATTTCTGCACAAGGCATAGGAGTATATGGAAGCAAAAGCAATACACATCGCAAATGAAAAAGAAACGGAAGAGCTGGGCGAGAGGATCGGCCGGGATGCGGACGCGGGAACCGTCATTGCGCTGATCGGCGATCTGGGCACAGGCAAAACCACCCTGACCAAGTCGATCGCCCGCGGACTGGGCGTGACGGAAACGGTCACAAGCCCGACGTTCAATATTATTCGAGAGTACAGGAGCGGCCGGCTGCCCCTGTACCATTTTGATGTCTACAGAATCGCAGACCCCGATGAAATGTACGAACTGGGATATGAAGAATATTTTTACGGAGATGGGATCTGCGTCGTTGAGTGGGCGGATATCATAGAAGAACTTATACCGGAGGATGCTGTGACGATACACATAGACAGAGGAGCATCCGAGGAAGAACGGATCTACAGGATAGAAGGTAAATGTACATTTTAGCAATTGAGACAACAGGAGCATTCGCGTCAGTGGCCCTGGCCGAGAAAGATGCAAAGGCAGCAGGCGCTTCCTGCGGCGGCCGGTGCGTTATACGGGCGCATGTGGAAGGCTGCGACCGGTATTCGCATCTTCAGAATCTGACGCCGCAGATAGAAAGCGTCATCCGCGATGCGGGGATCACCATCGACGATCTTTCGGCCATTGCTGTGGCAAATGGGCCGGGATCCTTCACAGGGATCCGGATCGGCGTGTCCACAGCCAGAGCGCTGTCTCAGGTCAAAGACATCCCGTGCGTGCCTGTTTCCAGCCTGGAGGCGCTGGCCCTGCGTGCGGCCGGCCGCGAAAAAGCTGGCGCAGCGGAGAATTCCTTAAATGCAGGAAGAGGCGCTCTCATCTGCCCGATCCTCGATGCGCGCAGAAGCCAGGTCTACGGAGGAGGCTACTTCGTCAGTGAAGACGCAGAAGGCGTTTTGCGGACCGAAGAGGCTGTGAAGGCGGGACCATACACCATAGAAGAATTCATGGAACTCATCGCGGGATACGATAATGTCTTCCTGATGGGAGATGGGATCGACACCTGCGTGGAGAAGATAAGAGAGCTCAGAACCAGCGGTATTGCTTTTGCCCCGGAGGAGATCAGATACCAGAGGGCGGAAGAGGTGGCTGCGCTGGGAGCTGCAGCATTTGTGAAA
>CAJOLD010000106.1 GCA_905235435.1 uncultured Lachnospiraceae bacterium | reverse complement strand
CGAGGCTGCCACCGAGGAAGCCGCTGACGCGATCTACGTGCCCGGCACCTACACCGCTACTGAGATGGGTCTGGAGAGCGACGTTGTCGCCACCCTCACTTTCGATGAGACCTCCATCACCAAGGTAGAGTTTGATGTCTCCGGCGAGACCGCAGGTCTTGGTGCAGAGGTCGGTGGACCGATCAGCGAAGCCATCCTGACCGCGCAGAGCGCGGACATTGATGGCATAGCCGGCGCCACTATCACTTCCGATGCCGCCATTAAGGCTGCTGCCGCCTGCATCGAGCAGGCTGCCGCAAAGGCCTCCGCCGAAGAAGCCGTCGAGGCTGTTACTGAGGAAGTCACCGAGGCTGTCACTGAGGAAGCCACCGAAGCCGCCACGGAAAAAGCTTCCGCGTTCTCAGCCAAGAAAGTAACTACCGTGAAACGACCGTAAAACAGCACATAGTATACTACCGTGAAGCGACCGTAAAACAGCGCATGATATACTGCCGTAAAGCGACCGTAAAACAGCGCATATTATCTCCCCTGTCCGATGTGCACAAAAGGGATCTGTGTTTTTCGTTCAGGGGAGACATTGTCTGTGCAGCGCCCCCGTTATATACTTTTTTCAGGTTAAAAAAAGGGCGCAGGCAGCGCCGCTGTTATAAGGAGGAAGCTATGGCAAGTTTATCTCTGAAACATATTGAAAAGGTTTATTCGAACGGTTTCCATGCTGTCAAGGATTTCAACCTTGAGATCGCCGACAAGGAGTTCATCATTTTCGTCGGCCCGTCCGGATGCGGAAAGTCCACCACTCTTCGTATGATCGCAGGCCTGGAGGATATCTCCAGCGGCGAACTGATCATCGGCGACAAGCTGATGAATGATGTTGAGCCGAAGGACCGCGATATCGCAATGGTCTTCCAGAATTACGCTCTGTATCCGCATATGACGGTGTATGATAACATGGCGTTCTCCCTGAAGCTCCGCAAGGTCCCGAAGGATGAGATCGACCGCAAGGTCAAAGAAGCAGCCCGCATCCTTAACCTGGATGGTCTTCTTGATCGTAAGCCGAAGGCTCTTTCCGGCGGCCAGAGACAGCGTGTCGCCATGGGCCGCGCGATCGTCAGAAATCCCAAGGTCTTCCTGATGGACGAACCGCTGTCCAACCTGGACGCAAAGCTGAGAGTCCAGATGCGTCTGGAGATCTCCAAGCTGCATCAGAGCCTGGGAACCACCTTCATCTATGTTACGCATGACCAGACCGAGGCTATGACGCTTGGTACCCGCATCGTCGTTATGAAGGACGGCGTCATCCAGCAGGTCGGCTCTCCGGATGAGCTGTATTCACGTCCCTCCAACCTGTTCGTCGCAGGCTTCATCGGATCCCCGCAGATGAACTTCATGGATGCTGAGATCCTCGAAAGCGACGGCAAGGTCTGCGCGAAGATCGGCGATACCGTTCTCACCATTCCGGAAGCCAAGGCGAAGGCCCTCAAGGACGGCGGCTATGTCGGAAAAACCGTTACCTTAGGTATCCGTCCCGAGCACATCAGCAACCTTCCTGCTGATATCGAAGGGAACTCCAACGTCATCTCCGCTCCCATCCGTGTTGTGGAGCCGCTGGGCGCAGAAGTATTCCTGTACTTCGATTATGCAGGCACCGCGATGACAGCCCGCGTCGATCCGAGCAGCACCGCGAAGGTCAATGACAATGTCACGTTCGCGCTGAAGGTCGATAAAGCTCATTTCTTCGATAAAGAAACTGAGAATACGATCACGAACTGATCGCGAACGGATCACAAAATAATTACATAGCAGATCCCGTCTCGCCGGTACCTGTTTTTGCAGAAACAGGCCGGCGGGACTTCTGCGTTACATGGAGGATTTACATGCCCGGTTCCGAAAAACTCACGGCCGCCCTTTCAGAACTGAACAGACTGACCGGTCTTACGCTGACGATCGGGGAGACAGAGGACCTGACGGAGGAAGAAGAAGCACTTCTTCTCTCCCGCATCCGGTCTCTCACACAGACCTTCCGCTTATCCCACGACAGGTCCGCCTTCTGGCGGGCACTTTTAAGCGGGGACCTTACCGATCCGGAGCAGATCGCGCACGAGGCGTCCGTCCATCACATCCCCGCAGACAGGCAGCGGATCGTCATCCTCTGTGACTGTCCGGCCGTCTATGCCGGGACAGTCATGGAGTTCCTGCGCAGTCTCTTCCCGTCATCGGAAGCCTGCGACACCCTGCAGATGGATGAAGGCCGCTTCGCCATTGTTCAGATCCCGGAGGAGATCCTGACGGAGACCGGCAGCGATGCGGTGCGCAAAGAAGAAGTTCTCTCCTTCCTGCGCAGCACATCCGACACGCTCAGCGCAGAGGCCATGGCACCTGTCCATATCAGTTGCAGCGGCCCCGTCCCCCTGGGCGGCATGGCCAAAGCCTGGCAGGAATGCATCCAGGCCATGGAGATCGGCACCCTCTTTACGCCGAACGAGACCGTCTACCTCTACCACGACCTCGGCATCGGGAAGCTCATCTGGCAGACGCCCGCGGAAGTATCCCGCGACTATCTGAGAGAAACGCTCCTCCCCGGCGCGGAGGAAGGGCTGACCGACGACCTCATCGAAACGGCGCAGGTCTTCTTTCGCTGCGATCTTGTTATCAGCGCGGCCGCCAAGGAACTGCACATGCACAGGAACACCCTCCTGTACCGCATCGAGCAGATCCGCCGGGTCACCGGACTGGACATCCGCCATTTCGAGGACGCCAAAACGCTCTCGCTGGCGATCAGCACGATGCAATTTCTAAGACAGACTGAGTAATGAGGGGCGGCCGCAAGGCCGCCCCTATTGTTTTCCATTCGCCCGCGGGGACTGGCTTCCGGTAGGTATTAAAGCAAGTCGCGACTATTTTTTGTTGACTTGCCTAAGCAAATGCCGCGCCGGGCAGACTAAATCATAATATGGGCCCAATTGCACTGCCTGCCAATGGTTCCCTAGTCCCCATAAATCCACTTTTTGATTATATTTTTTTTCTAAGAATTCAGGAGCTATAAAT
>CAJOLD010000105.1 GCA_905235435.1 uncultured Lachnospiraceae bacterium | reverse complement strand
ATGAAACTGGAGGAAGAGAATGCTTAATGCGGTTTATCAGCTGGTCAGACCGCGGCAGTTTGAGATCGTTTTCAGGGATCTGACGCTGGACAGTGAGCATGTGCTTGTGAAACCGACGCATCTGTCCATCTGCAATGCGGACCAGCGCTATTATCAGGGAAAGCGCCCTGAGCAGATCCTTCGCGCCAAGCTTCCCATGGCATTGATCCATGAAGCAATAGGCAGCGTGATCTACGATCCGACCGGCACGTTCAAAGTCGGCGAGAAGGTGGTCATGATTCCCAATGTGCCGACGCAGAAGAGCAGTGTCCGCGCCGAGAACTATCTGCGCAGTTCCCTCTTCCGCGGGAGCAGCATGGACGGCTTCATGCAGGAATATATCGAGACCGTGCCGGACAGGCTGGTGCGGATCCCCGATGCGATCGGCAATGATCTGGTGGCAGCCTTCACCGAGATGGTGTCGGTCGTCTATCATGCCATCTCGCGTTTTGACCGGACCGCTCATGAGGAGCGGGGGACCATCGGCGTGTGGGGCGACGGCAACATGGGCTACTTTACGGCCCTGCTTTTAAAAGCCCGTTTCCCGAAGTCCCGTGTGATCGTCTTCGGAGTAATCGAGAGCAAGCTGGAGGATTTTTCCTTTGCTGACGACGTCTGCCTGGTCAGTCAGATCCCGAAGGATCTCGTCGTGGATCACGCTTTCGAATGTGTCGGCGGCAACGCCTCCGGGACCGTGATCGAGCAGATCATTGACCACATTGCCCCCGAGGGAACGATCGGACTTCTGGGCGTTTCGGAGGATCCGGTGCCGGTCAACACCCGCATGGTGCTGGAGAAGGGACTTCGCCTGCTCGGGACCAGCCGCAGCGGCCGGGAGGATTTCGAAGGACTCGTTGATCTCTACTCAAGGCGGAGCGACGTGGTGGAATATCTCGAGAAAATGGTCGGCGCCGTGGTGAAAGTGCGGTCGATCCGCGATATCACAGATGCTTTTGAAACCGACATTCACAAGCAGATGGGCAAGACCATCATGCTATGGGATTAAGGACAGACGGTAAGGCATGAGAAAACTTTTTTATTTAATGGGAAAGAGCGCCTCGGGAAAGGATACATTGTACAGGATGCTCCTGTCGGATCCTTCCCTGGCGCTCTGTCCTTTTGTGATCTATACGACCAGGCCGATGCGCGATCATGAGCGCGAGGGCGTGGAATATCATTTTACGGATGAGAGCGGCCTCAAAGCGCTGGAAGAGGCGGGAAAAGTGATCGAACGAAGGACCTACGATACCGTTCACGGCCCGTGGCATTACTTTACCGTGGACGACGGCCTGATGGATGAGAAAGCCGGGACGGATGAGGAAGAACCGGCCGATCTGCTGGGCATTGGAACGCCGAAGTCCTTTGTGCAGGTGAAGGCTTACTTTGGCAAGGACCGTGTGATCCCGCTGTATGTCGACGTTCCCCCTGAGATCATCAGAAAACGGGCGCTGAAGCGCGAAATGGCCCAGGAGGTCCCGAAGCTGGAAGAGATGGAGCGCCGGCTGGCAGCGGATGAGATCGACTTCGCGCCGGAGAAGCTTGCCGAGGCCGGGATCAGGGTGTTTTATGATAACAGCAAAGCGCCGGAGGAGACGTTTGAAAGTATGCGGGCGGCTGTCCTGAAGGAAAAAGCCGGGCCGGTATAAATATGTTCTGCGGCTGACCTTAAGGCCGCAGCCGGAGGAGATTGATATGGAGAGAAAAAACTGCTGGAAGAATTATTCACCGGAAGACTTAAAGGCGCTGGAGGAGCTCTGCTCAGGCTACCGCACATTCCTGGATACGGGCAAGACGGAGCGGGAGTGCGTGACCGAGGCGGTCCGCATGGCTCAGGACGCCGGCTACAGGGATCTGTCCCTGGTGATCGAGAACGATGAGACGCTGGATGTGGGAGACCGGGTGTACGCTGTCTGCCGAGGAAAAGCGCTCGCGCTGTTTCAGATCGGACGCCGTCCCCTGACTGACGGCATGCGCATCCTCGGAGCCCATGTCGACAGTCCCAGACTCGACGTTAAGCAAAATCCTCTCTATGAAAACACGGAGATCGCCTATCTCGACACGCATTATTACGGCGGCGTCAAGAAGTATCAGTGGGTGACGACGCCCCTGGCACTGCACGGCGTGGCAGCCCTGAAGGACGGCAGCGTGATGCCCGTCAGGATCGGTGAGGATGCGGACGATCCCGTCCTGTGCATCTCCGATCTGCTGATCCATCTGTCGGCTGATCAGCTGGAAAAGAAGGCGCGCGTGGTCATCAGCGGCGAGAACCTCGATGTGATCGTCGGCAGCAGGCCGGTGCCTGACAAGGGGAAGGAAGAATCGGAAGAGGCCGGTGAGGCGGAGGAAAAGAAAGAGAAATATTCCGTCCGCGCCGGGATCCTTGCCGTTTTAAAGGATAAATATGACATGGACGAGGAGGATTTCCTCTCCGCGGAGCTGGAGATCGTTCCCGCCGGGCAGGCAAGGGACTGCGGTCTGGACCGCTCCATGATCCTCGCCTACGGCCAGGACGATAGGGTCTGTGCCTACACCTCATTGAGCGCGCTGCTGCGCACCCCCGTGCAGGCTTACACCTCGTGCGCCCTGCTTGTGGACAAGGAGGAGATCGGTTCCGTCGGCGCGACCGGCATGCAGTCCCGCTTTTTCGAGAACACGGTGGCGGAGCTGATGGACCGCTTAGGGATCTACTCCGAGCTTAACGTGCGCCGCGCACTCGAAAACTCCAGGATGCTCTCCTCGGACGTAAGCGCAGCGTTTGACCCGCTCTACGCAGATGCGTTTGAGAAGAAAAACGCCGCTTATTTCGGGAGAGGACTGGTATTCAACAAGTTCACAGGCGCCCGCGGAAAGAGCGGCTCCAACGATGCGGATGCCGAGTATGTGGCCTGGATCCGCCGGGTGATGGACGATTCCGGTGTCGGCTTCCAGACGGCGGAGCTTGGCAAGGTCGATCAGGGCGGCGGCGGAACGATCGCCTACATCAGCGCCCTCTACGGCATGGACGTGATCGACAGCGGCGTGGCGGTCCTCTCGATGCACGCGCCCTATGAGATCACCAGCAAGGCGGACATCTATGAAGCGGAAAAAGGCTATGCGGCCTTTCTGGAGGCAAAGGACTGATCATGAGAGCATACGAGAGACTGCTTAAGTACGCACAGGTGTTTACGACCAGCGATGAAGAATCCGATACGACTCCTTCCACTTCCCGTCAGTTCGATCTGGCGAGGATGCTGGTCGAAGAAATGAAGGAGATCGGGATAATCGATGCCGAGGTCGACGAAAAATGCTATGTGTACGGCCATCTGCCGGCCACGGAGGGGATGGAGGACGTCCCGGCGATCGGTTTTATCGCGCATCTCGACACGGCGCCGGATTTTTGCGGCGCGGGAGTGCGTCCCCTTGTTCACGAAAACTATGACGGCGGTCCGGTCACTCTGGGAGAAAGCGGACGCGTCCTTTCCCCGGAAATGTTTCCGCGGCTGAAGGAAAGAGCCGGTCAGACCCTGATCACGACCGACGGGACGACGCTCCTGGGCGCCGACGACAAAGCCGGGATCGCGGAGATCCTGACGGCAGCCGAGACCCTTATCACGGAAGATATCCCGCACGGAAAGGTATGCATCGCTTTCACGCCGGACGAGGAGATCGGAAGCGGCGCGAAGGACCTGGATCTTGAACGCTTCGGGGCGGATTTCGCTTACACGCTGGATGGCGGCGTCGAGACCGAGGTGGTCTTCGAGACCTTCAACGCTGCAGCGGCCCGGTTTGATATCAACGGATTCAACATCCATCCGGGCGAAGCGAAGGACAAGATGATCAATGCGGCGCAGGTGGCCGTGCAGATCGTGAATGCGCTTCCCTCTTACGATACGCCCCGCGATACGGAAAACTACGAGGGCTTTTATCATCTGACCGCGATCGGAGGGGATGTGGAGCACGCTTACGTTTCTTTCATCGTCAGGGATCATTCTCCGCAGATGTTCGAGGCGCGCAAGGTAACGCTCCATCACATCGAAAAACGCATGAACGAGATCTGGGGCGAGGGAACGGTGACGCTGAAGATCAAAGAGCAGTACC
>CAJOLD010000104.1 GCA_905235435.1 uncultured Lachnospiraceae bacterium | reverse complement strand
CGCTTTGGCCGCTTTCCTTTACAGATATTTTTTCAGATACTGCCCTGTGTAGGATTCCGGGATCTTTGCGACCTCCTCCGGCGTCCCCTTTGCGATCACCCGGCCGCCGCCGTCGCCGCCCTCGGGTCCCATGTCGATAATATAGTCGGCGTTCTTGATCACATCGAGGTTATGCTCGATGACGATCACGGTATTTCCGCCGTCCGTCAGTCTCTGCAGGATGTCGATCAGCTTGTGAACATCCGCAAAATGCAGCCCCGTCGTCGGCTCGTCAAGGATATACACCGTCCTGCCGGTGCTGCGCCTCGAAAGCTCCGTGGCCAGTTTGATCCGCTGCGCTTCGCCGCCGGACAGCTCCGTGGAGGGCTGGCCGAGCCGGATGTAGGACAGTCCGACATCGCAAAGTGTCTGCACCTTGTTGCGGATGGAGGGAATCGCGTCAAAGAACACAAGCGCCTCCTCCGCTGTCATGTTCAGAACGTCATAAATGCTCTTTCCTTTATAAAGAACCTCCAGCGTCTCACGGTTGTAGCGTTTTCCGTGGCACACCTCACAGGGAACATAGACGTCCGGGAGGAAATTCATCTCGATCTTCAGGATGCCGTCGCCGCTGCAGGCTTCGCAGCGTCCTCCCTTTACGTTAAAGCTGAAGCGCCCCTTTTTGTAACCTCTCGCCTTCGCCTCCTGCGTCGCGGCGAACAGGTCGCGGATCTGGTCGAACATGCCCGTGTACGTGGCGGGATTGGACCTGGGCGTCCTGCCGATCGGCGACTGGTCGATCGCGATGACCTTGTCGAGCTGTTCCAGTCCTTCCACCGCCTTCACCCGGCCGGGAATCGTTCTGGCGCGGTTCAGCTTTTTGGCCATCATCTTGTACAGGATCTCATTGACCAGCGAGCTCTTCCCGGAGCCCGAAACACCGGTCACACAGGTAAAGACGCCCAGCGGGAAATCCACGTTGATCCTTTTCAGATTGTTTTCCGCTGCCCCGATGACTTGGATCCACCCGGAGGGAGAGCGTCTTACACCCGGTACCGGAATCTTTATCCTTCCGGCCAGATAGTCGCCGGTCACGGAGTCCGGACAGGCAATGATATCGTCCACGGTTCCGCTTGCCACGACCTCGCCGCCGTGTTCACCCGCGCCGGGCCCGATGTCCACGAGGAAATCCGCCGCGCGCATGGTATCCTCATCATGCTCTACCACGACAAGGGTATTGCCAAGATCCCTGAGCGCGAACAGCGCGCTTAAAAGCTTGTCGTTGTCGCGCTGATGAAGGCCGATGCTGGGCTCATCGAGGATGTAGGCCACCCCCACCAGGCCGGAGCCTATCTGCGTCGCCAGGCGGATGCGCTGGGCTTCCCCGCCGGAAAGCGTCCCCGTCGCTCTGGATAACGACAGGTACTCCAGCCCCACATTGACCATAAATGCGATCCTTGCGCGGATCTCCTTCAGGATCCGGTCGCCGATCAGCATCTGCTGCGGGTTCAGCTGCAGATTCTGAAGAAAGACCTGCAGTTTCCCGACGGGCATATCGGTCATCTCATAAATGTTCTTATCCCCGATCGTCACCGCAAGAGCGGACTTCTTAAGGCGCTGGCCGCCGCAGGTGCTGCACGGCGTGATCCGCATGTAGCTCTCGTACTCCGCCTTCATCGACTCGGAAAAGGTCTCACGGTAGCGCCGTTCCACGTTCCTTGTCAGTCCTTCGAAAGCGACGTCGTAAACACCCTGCCCCCGCTGGCTTTTGTAATGTACCTTGACTTCCTTTCCGTCGGTTCCCTCGATCAGCACGTGCTTCACGTTTTCCGGATAATCCTCAAACGGCGTATCCAGATCGAACCGGTACTCCTTTGCGAGCGCGTCGAGGAGTGCCCGTGTAAAGCTTCCCTTATCCCTGGCGGACTGCCACCCCGTCACGGCAAAGGCTCCCTCATTGATACTCAGGGATTTATCCGGAATCATCAGCTCGGGATCAAATTCCATCTTATAGCCCAGGCCCGTGCAGTCGGGACAGGCTCCGAAGGGATTGTTGAAGGAAAAGCTGCGCGGCTCGATCTCGTCGATAGAGATCTGACAGTCGGGGCAGGCGAAGCTCTGGGAAAAGGTAAGAAGGCTCGCTTCCTCCTCTCCCGGCTGCTGTACTTCCACAAATGCCAGGTTCTCTCCCAGCTCGAGCACCTGCTCCAGGGACTGGGACAGGCGCTTTTCCATGCCCTCTCTCACGACCAGACGGTCGACCACCACTTCGATATTGTGCTTAACGTTCTTCTCCAGCTGAATCTCTTCGGAGAGTTCGTAAAGGTTTCCGTCGATCCTGACACGCACGTAACCGCTCCGCCGCATCTGATCGAGCAGCTTGACATGTTCTCCCTTCCTCCCCCTGACTACCGGTGCCAGGAGCTGCAGCCTAGTCCTCTCGGGGAGGGCGGTCAGCTGGTCGACCATCTGGTCAACGGTCTGCTTCATGATCGGTTTGCCGCATTTCGGGCAGTGCGGGATACCCGCCCTGGCATAAAGAAGGCGGAAATAATCATAGATCTCTGTCACGGTCCCCACTGTGGAACGGGGATTACGATTGGTGGATTTCTGGTCGATGGAGATCGCGGGCGGCAGGCCTTCTATGCTGTCCACGTCCGGCTTCTCCATCTGTCCCAGGAACTGCCTGGCGTAGGAGGAAAGAGATTCCATATATCTTCTCTGTCCCTCCGCGTAGATCGTATCGAACGCCAGCGACGACTTTCCGGAGCCGGAAAGGCCCGTAAAGACCACAAAGCTGTTGCGCGGGATATCTATTCCCACATTTTTGAGATTATGCTCGCGTGCTCCCCGTATCTTGATATATTTCAGATTTTTACTGTCCTTCATCAGAGATCCTCTTGCAAATGTTTTTTCAGCTCGATCATCCGGTCACGCAGCTCGGCAGCCGCTTCGAAATTCAGCTCGGCTGCTGCCTGGCGCATCTGTTTCTCCACCCTGGCGGCAAGCTCCTCCAGCTCCTTCCTGCTCATCGACTCGGGATCCTTCTCGATCTTCCGCGACGAGGAAGCGATATCCCTCGAGATACTGATCAGGTCTCGCACAGACTTTCGGATGGACTGCGGCGTGATGTGATGTTCCTCATTGTAAGCCATCTGGATCGCGCGCCTGCGCTCGGTCTCATCGATGGCGGCTTTCATGGAATCGGTG
>CAJOLD010000103.1 GCA_905235435.1 uncultured Lachnospiraceae bacterium | reverse complement strand
GCCCGGCCAGCAGGCGACTTCCGCGCAGCTAAAGCCCATATCATGCGCCACGTCCATCATCTCTTCGTAGGTCCAGCCATCGAGGATGGCGGTAATAAATCCAAGTTTCATCGCAGTCTCCTTTACTAATATGGTACTATGCCTTCCCCTTGAGGGGAAGGTGGCCCGAAGGGCCGGATGAGGTGTCAGTCATTTCGAGCCCTCCTCAGGGCCTCCCCCGACTTCGCCCGTGCTGACACAGCTGATATAATAATACACAACTTGGGACTCAATTTCAAGCCGAATCCGCCCGGCTGATTCCGGATTCTGCAAAAAAATTCCGCACAGACGAACAGCGCCCGGGGAATGAATCTCCGGACGCTGTCCAAATAAAGATGAGAGGGAATTTCCGATATGGATTTATACTGCCGCAAAACCTTTCTCAAGGTCCGCGATAATATCATCAATGTGCTCCGTACCGATCGACAGACGGATCGTCGACTGATAGATGCCCTGATCCTCCAGCTCTTCAGTCGACAGCTGGGAATGAGTCGTCGTTGCCGGATGGATTACGAGGGACTTCACGTCCGCGACATTTGCAAGCAGGGAGAAGATTTCCAGAGCGTCAATGAATCTCCAGGCTTCTTCCTTGCCGCCGACGATATCGAAGGTGAAGATGCTCGCGCCGCCGTTCGGGAAATACTTCTCGTACAGGTCATGCTGCGGATGATCCGGAAGGGACGGATGATTGACATGCTTCACCTTCGGGTTGTTTACAAGGTACTCCACAACCTTCTTCGTGTTCTCCGCATGGCGCTCCAGTCTCAGGGACAGCGTCTCTACACCCTGGAGAAGGAGGAAAGCATTAAAGGGTGAGATCGCCGCGCCCTGGTCGCGGAGCAGGATCGCACGAACGTAGGTGATAAATGCCGCAGGACCTGCCGCGTCAACGAAGGAAATGCCGTGATAGCTCGGGTTCGCTTCCGCGATCGGCGCATATTTGCCGGCTGCCTTCCAGTCGAAGTTGCCGGAATCCACGATGATGCCGCCGAGGGTCGTGCCGTGTCCGCCGATGAACTTGGTCGCGGAATGTACCACGATGTCCGCGCCGTGCTCGATCGGACGGATCAGGTAAGGAGTACCGAAGGTATTGTCAATAACAAGCGGAATCTGATGCGCGTGAGCGATTTCTGCAAGCGCGTCAATGTTCGGAATATCACTGTTGGGATTGCCCAGCGTCTCAATGTAGAGGGCTTTGGTATTATCCTGGATCGCAGCCTTGACTTCGTCGAGGTTGTGGATGTCTACGAATGTTGTCGATACGCCGAACTGGGGGAGCGTATGCGCCAGCAGGTTAAAGCTTCCGCCGTAGATGGTCTTCTGTGCGACAATGTGATCGCCGGCCTGTGCAAGCGCCTGGATCGTATAGGTGATGGCCGCCGCACCGGACGCAACCGCGAGGGCTCCGACGCCGCCTTCCAGCGCTGCAAGTCTCTTTTCCAGAACATCCTGCGTGGAGTTCGTCAGGCGGCCGTAGATGTTGCCTGCGTCAGTCAGTCCGAAACGCGCTGCCGCATGCTCGGAATTATGGAAAACATACGAGGTGGTCTGATAAATCGGAACCGCACGGGAATCGGTTGCCGGATCCGCCTGTTCCTGTCCTACATGTAACTGTAAAGTTTCAAATTTGTAATTGCTCATGTTGTTCTCTCCTCTTCATAAAAGTTAATCACTTGCGTGATCAATAGTTTTTTTTGATGATGTGATCATATCACCGTCAGTTATAAATGTCAAGCATATTTCTCATATTTGTAATAGTTATTATTTATAACTAATCATAAGCCGGAGGCATGTTGAAAATTCTGCTTGACGAATCGCTGAAAAGGGAGTACAATAATGAGGCTTTGAAAAAGCAAATGGGGGCGTAGCTCAGTTGGGAGAGCGTTCGGTTCGCATCCGAGAGGTCGAGGGTTCGAATCCCTTCGTCTCCATTTTTTTATGCCCAAAGGTAACCGGTACTGTAACCAAACCTGATCGTAATAAAGCCTCGGATTCCTTCAATCCGGGGCTTTATTATGTCTTCAGCGCAGAATCATTCATACACACCTGAACAGAATGATTACTCGATTTTCGAGTCGCCGCGGGAATTCACTACCTGGTACCCGATGTACTCCATGCGCCGCTCCATGCAGCTGTGGCACTCTGCAGCCTCGTCGCCGGTGCAGATCTTGCCGTCGTACAGAAGATACTTCCCGCGCACGTTCGTTGGCGAGAGATTCGGCATCACCACGTTGGCCCCGGCAAGGACGCCATTTTCCCTTCCAAGCGGATGAATCGTACCGAGCGCTGTAGTGGCAGGCAGCAGCACCTTCGGGAACATCAGGCGCAGGATCGCCAGAAGCCGGAGCGTCAGGGGATAGCTGCCCCTGGGCTCGTCCCTGAACGGCGTGTCCTTGTGGGGGATAAACGGCCCAATGCCGATCATGTGAGGCCGCAGTTCCTGCAGAAAGCGCAAGTCATCGATCAGATATTCCGTGGTCTGTCCCGGAGCTCCCACCATCATTCCCGCACCGATCTGGTAGCCGATTTCCCGCAGAATGAACAGGCATTCCTTCCGGTTTCGGATGGAAAGTTCCGGCGGGTGGAGCATGGCATAGTGCTGCTCATTAGCGGTCTCGTGACGCAGAAGGTAGCGGTCCGCACCCGCGTCAAAAAGAGCCTGATAACTCTCCCGGCTGCGTTCCCCGATCGAGAGGGTAATGGCGCAGTCCGGGAAGCGTTTCCGGATCTCGGCTACGAGCGGCACCATGCACTCGTCCGTGTAATATGGGTCTTCCCCTCCCTGCAGGACAAAGGTGCGGAAGCCCAGCGCATGCCCCTGCTCACAGCAGGAAAGGATCTGTTCCTCCGTCAGACGATACCGCTCGGCATTCCGGTTGCCGCAGCGAATGCCGCAGTAGTAGCAGTTGTTTTTGCAGTAGTTCGTGAACTCAATGAGCCCGCGCAGGTAGACGTCTTTGCCGTACTCCCGCTCCCGGACGTCTCTCGCAGCGGCAAAGAGATACTCCGTGTCCTCCGGGCTGAGCTCCCCTAAAAGGAGGGCGAATTCATCATCCGTGAGGTCGCAGGTCTCTTTGAGCTTGTCGATCATGGTCTTCATGCATTCAAATCCTCGTAGCCCGGCAGCATGGCGATGCTGCGGTCGAGAATGCCCCGGAAATACGCAATGAACACGCCGTAGTTCGTGATGGGGACGTTCTGATCGGCGGCGGATTTCATGCGGTACTGGACCTCTTTTGCGTTGAGCATGCAGCCGCCGCAGTGGATCACCAGTCGATAGG
>CAJOLD010000102.1 GCA_905235435.1 uncultured Lachnospiraceae bacterium | reverse complement strand
CCTCTCGGCGCGGATCTGCCGATAGGTGCTGTAGCGATCATCCATGGGCTACATGGGACCGAGGAGCAGATCGGGCAGCCAGGTGCAGAAGCCGGGGATAAAGACGGTCAGGGCCACGACGATCAGATCGACCAGGATCATGACCATCATCCAGGGGATCAGCTTGGTCACGCCGGTCTTGACGACCGTGACCGTGACGAAGAGGTAAGAGCCGACCGGCGGCGTCAGACCGCCGATGATGGTGCAGAGGGTGAAGACCAGACCGAACTGGACCATGTTGCAGCCCAGCTTCTGGAGCAGCGGATACACCAGCGGCAGCACCACGGGCATGACCGCGACCGGCTCCATGAAGCAGCCGATGATCAGAACGAAGCCGCCGACAAGCAGCATGATGACGGTGGGGCTGCCGGAGGAGACGTTCATCAGCCATTCCTGGAACACCCTGCCGAAGCCCTCCACGGTGAAGATATAGGCGAACATAGTGGAGGCCGCGTACAGCGACAGGACCTGGCCGGTACCCTCAGCGGCCTTGAAGAGCACGTTCAAGATCTTTTTGGCATTGAGCTCGCGGTAGAAGAAGATGCCGACGATCAGACCGTAGACGCAGGCGATGGCGCCCGCCTCGGTGGGGGTGCAGAAGCCGGCGGTGATGCCGACGATGATGATGAGCGGCATCAGCAGGGCCCAGAAGCAGTCCTTCAGGGCTTTGGCGACCTTCTTCGGATCGAACTTCCCGCCGTAGTCGATGTTGTGCTTCTTGGCGTAGAAGTGGCAGATGATCATCAGAAGGATGCCGATCACGAAGCCCGGGGTGTAGCCCGCGAGGAACATGCGCGTGATGGAAAGGCCCGTGATGGCTGCGAACATGATCATGACGTTGCCGGGCGGGATGATCGGGGCGGTCGAGGCCGCGCCGGCGATCATGGCGCCGGTGAACTCCTTCTTGTAGCCGATCTTCTCCATATCCGGGGCGGTGATGGAGCCGATGGCGGCCACAGCCGCCGTGCCGGAGCCGGAGACCGCGCCGAAGACCATGTTGGCCGCGACGCAGACGATGCCGACGCCGCCGCGCAGCCAGCTGAACAGGGCCGAGCAGAACTCGATGATCCTCTTGGACAGACCGCCCTGGTTCATGATGGAGCCCGAGATCATGAAGAACGGGATCGCCATCAGGGTAAAGGAGTTAACGCCGCTGATAAAACCGCGGCAGTTCATGTACATCTGAAGCGGCCCATCTCCCAGCGCCACGGCCAGGAAGCCCGCGCCGAGCAGGGAGAAGGTGATGGGGACGCCGAGCAGCATCAGGGCGAGCAGAGAAATACATGCGATAGCTAACATTACTCAGTCTCCCCCTCGTTTATTTTTTCGTATTCGCTTTTTTCCTCCGTGCCGGTCCAAATGGCGCGGACCTTGCCCGGGGTGATGCGCAGATATCCGAGCACTATCGCGATGGAGCCGACCACATAGGAATCGTACAGGACCCACTGGGGCCAGCCCGTGCCGGTCAGCTTGGTCGGCGCGTAGATTTTGACCATCTTAAAGGCGGCCGGAAGAAGCAGGATCAGGATCAGGCAGGAGAGGCCGCGCGTGATCGCATAGAGGACGGCGCGCACCTTGTTGTTTTTGATGAGCTCCTGCAGCAGGTCGAGCGTGACGTGGTCGTCCGCCCGGGCCGTCAGAGACGCGCCGACGCAGGTGACCCAGACGGCGCAGAGGATGACGATCTCCTCCGCAGCGCGGAAGGAGTGGTGGAAGGCGTAGCGGCCGACGGTGTTCACGAAGCAGACCACGATCATGATCATGAGCAGCAGCGCGCAGAAATATTTGATGATGGTCGCGAGGATATCATCGATTTTACAATATACAGACAATACTTTCTTCATAGATCGCTCACTTTCTGCTGGCTTAACAGAATCTAAACAGAGGCCGATGATGTTTTTCCGGAGAGCCCGGAATGGGCCCTCCGGAAAATTCGGTTGGTATGCTATTTGATTCGGAATGCCTTATTTCGCATTGGCAGCGACATACTCGAGAGCCTCGGCGAAGATCTCCTCGTCGCCCCACTCAGCGATCTTCTCATCGCGGAAGATGGTGTCGGCGGCCTTGAAGGCGGCAAAGGCTTCCTCGGTCGGGGTGATGACCTCAACGCCGGCGGCCTTGATCTTCTCGAGCTCGGCCTCGTTGGCGCCAACACGGTCATAGCACTGCTCAACGCTCTTCTCCTTGAAGACGGAGATCAGGATCTCCTGCAGGTCCTCAGGCAGCTGCTGCAGATTGCTCTTGTTGATCATCAGCAGGTTCAGGGAGGCGATGTGGTAGGTCTCGACATACCAGTGGAAGCCCTCCTGCTGGCCGCGGGCGGTGATGGAGGCGGGGTCGGACTCAAAGCCTTCGATGGTGCCGTTGGCAAGGCCGGTGATGACCTGAGAGGAGCTCATCGCGGTGGGAGCGCAGCCCCAACCCTCGACGGTGGCCATGTAGACGTCAGACTGGGGAACGCGGATACGCAGGCCCTTGCAGTCGTCCACGGTGTAGACCGGGAACTTCTCGGCGGTGCACAGGCAGCGGATGCCCTGGCTCAGAGCGCCCAGGCAGTACAGGTCGATGCCGGCTTCCTCGAGCTGCTTGTTGGTCAGGTCGGGCAGGATCTCGCCCAGCGCGTTCATCTGAGAGTAGTTGTCCACAACATAGGGCAGCTCGGACCAGCCGATCGCGTCAATGTTGCCGACCGTGCCCCAGACGGACGGGCCGGAGAGGCTCATATCCAGCGTGCCGGCGAAGACCTGCGGGATCAGCTCTTCCTCAGAGCCCATGACGCCGCCGGGGACGCAGTCGATGATGAGGCGGCCGTCGGATTTCTCCTTGACCTCTTCGATGGCCTTGTTGATCCACAGCGACTCATGGCCGCCGGCTTCCTCAGCCGCGAAGATGTGGTAGAAGGTCAGGGTGTAGGTGCCCTTCTTCTCGGAGACGGCGTAGGCCGGGGTCACACCGACGAGCGCCACGACCATCACGAGAACCAGTGCAAAGGCCAGGATTTGTTTCATGTGTTTCATTGAGGTTCCTCCTTTGATATATTTTTCATCCCGTTTTTGCCATTTTGTACAAATGACTTACGAAATTATTATACTTATTCTCCTGCAATCTGTCAAGTTGCCTATAAACCGGGGGAAATGCAATTTTTTTCCATCGTTTTCCGAAATGGCACAAAACGCGTTTTTTGCCCCCGTTTTTGCGCGTTTTTTCTGTGTAAATCCGATAAAAAACAGGCTGCGGTTTTGTCGGTATCGCAGAAATCTGCGGGATCACCCGGCCCAGACGACGCGGCCGTCCCTACGCGGCGCGGGCTGCGGCGCGTCCCCGTCGATATAGCCGACGATGCAGTGGCCGATGCCCTCCCAGTCGCCCTCGATGCCGAGCTCGCGCAGGATGG
>CAJOLD010000101.1 GCA_905235435.1 uncultured Lachnospiraceae bacterium | reverse complement strand
CCTTAGACAGCAAATACATTTAATATACTGTGTCACCCGGAAGACCCAATCATTGAAAAGGAGAAAACAAAATGAAAATGAAGAAAACGATCGCAGTCCTTCTGGCCGTCGTCATGGTGTTCGCCCTGGCGGCCTGCGGCAGCAGCAAGGCTCCCGCCAGCGCCCCCGCCGAAGGCGGCGACTCCGGGATCGGCGCTCCCGAGATCCTTAACAGCAGCGTCAACAAGCAGCTGCGTGAAGTTCTCCCCGGCCTCTGGGAGATCGTTGCGTGGGATATGACCTCCGGCGGCTTCCTGAATGTGGCCGAGGGCTGGTATCTGGAGTATACGGACGACACCATCTGGTTCTACATGGATGGCGAGCTGGTGAACGAGGAGAGCATCACCTGGATCACCGAGAACACCATCCACGCCGTTTATAAGGCGGACACCTCCTACTATGTGGACTGGGCCTATGAGCTGCAGCCCGACGGCACCATGATCATCACCGACGACGGCAACGGCTTCATCTACTACACCGAGAAGTGCCCCGAGGGCACCGATCCCACCGCATACACGCCTGTTATGCCCGGCGACGTAGGCGAGGAAGAGGCCCCTGCCGTCGAGGAAGAAGCCGAGGCTTCGCCCATCGCCCCGGAGGATCTGGTCGGCATCTGGGATCTCAACGTCATGATCTTCGGCGGCACGGAGACGGCGGTAGAGGGCCAGGATTTCGCCTTCTCCGAGGATTCCGTGCAGTATGAGATCGCCGGCGCAGCGCAGAACGACTTTGCCTACACCTGGACCGACGAGAGCACGATCCACCTTGTCAACAAGGCCGACGAGACCTCCGCTGTGGACTGGGTGCTGGCGCTTCAGGCTGACGGCTCCCTGCTCATCACGGACATCACCAACGGCCTGAGCTATTCCTGCACGAAGCAGGCCTGAGTCAGATCAACTCCATAACTGACAACAGCGCCCCGGCAGAAGACATGTTCCGGTTGCCGGGGCGCGCTCTGCAAATCCTAAGAAAGGGATATGTGTATGAAAAAAAAGAAAACGGCCCGGATCGTGGCCGTGATCGCGCTGGTGATCGTTTTTGCCACCAGCATCATTGCCAGCTGGATCAGCAGCGATTTCGGCAACGTCAAGGTGATGGACGTCAAGATCGTCTCTGAGCAAAATCTTTCGATCAATGCGAAGCTGTGGATGCCGAAGGACGCCTCCGCAGACGATCCCCGGCCCGCGGTCGTCATGTCCCACGGCTATTCCGCCCACTACAACAACATGGTGGGCATCTCCCTCGAGTTTGCCCGCCGCGGCTATATCGTCATCGCCTTTGACGCATACGGCATGGGCTACTCCGATCTGAACGACGGTATCACGCAGCCCGAATGGGATGACGGCGCATACGCCGCGCTGCAGTATCTGGGGAATCTGCCGCAGGTAGATAAGGACCGCATCGGCATGATCGGTCACTCCCGCGGCAACCTGTGGAACCAGAACGCCGCGACAACGGCCTGGCAGAATCACAACACCGACCCCACGGTCATCGTGCCGCATTCCCTGATGCTGATCTCCTTCTCCTACACGCCGATCCAGAAGCTCTCCAACGGCTCTTTCGGCTATGCGCTCAATGAGTACCCGGTGAGCGTCGGCACCATTTTCGGCGAGTATGACGAGTTTGCCGACTCGGTCTGGAAGACCAGACCCGAGGAGTACACCTCCGCCGCCATGTATTCCATGGGCGCCGGCGTCCGCGGTGTGACCCCCGACATTTACTTTGCCTATGGGGATCCGACTCCGCTCTCTCCCGACGAGGCCGTGAAGGCTGCCGAGGCCGGGAATCTCCGCGCGTCCTTCAGCTATCCCAATACCCACATCATCGCGGTCTTTAACGACAAGCCCATCGGCGACACGATCGATTTCATGGACATCACTTTGCGCGGCGGCGAGCACACCATGAGCCGTGACGACCAGGTCTGGTTCGGCAGACAGAGCGCCCTGTTCTTCGGCTTCTTCGGCTTCTTCGTGTTCGTGATCGCCCTCGCGGTCGCGCTCGTGGATACGCCGTTCTTCTCCACCATCGTCCGTCCGCAGCCGAAGAGCATGAATACCCTCCACAACGCGAAGGAAGGGGTCGCCTACGGCATCATCTTCCTGCTGCTGCAGGTGCCGATGCTCTCGCTCTATTTCTATCTCAGCGGCTGGCCGGGCATCGTCAAGGTGTGGCAGCCGCTGCCGCAGGGCCCGTATTTCTCCGCGCCCGGCCTGAACCCCACCGTGCTGCTTGACCTCATCATCAGCGCGATCCTCATCCTCGTGGTCTTCCTGGTCTATCGGTTTATCGGCAAGAAGTCGGGCTCGACGCTTGACAATCTCGGCTTTAATATCCCCGCCAGGCAGATCGGCAAGGCCGTGCTGCTCGCGGTGACCACCTTCGGCATCGCCTATGCCGTGCTCTGCATCATCTACACGACGACAGGCACCTTCGTCAGCTTCCTGGAGTTCGATATCATCCCGATGAACGGCATCCACTGGGCCGCCTTCTTCAAGTATCTGCCCTTCTGGCTGCTGATGAACCTGATCAACGGCATGGTGTTCAACTCGGTCACGCGCGTGAACAACGCCAAGGAATGGGTGAACTATGTGCTCATCATCCTCGGCTCCAGCCTCGCCGTGCTGATTATGCTCCTGGTCCAGTACATCAGCCTGTACACGACCGGCACGGTGGCCATCCCGACCAGCGCCTGGCACGATCTTCCCACGAACTTCGCCACGCTGCAGCTCCTCGGCGCCATCATCATCGGGCCGGTGGGCGCAGTCAGCAACCGCGTGCTGTACAAGAAGACCGGTTCGATCTGGGCCGGCGGTGTGCTGGCAGCCCTGGTCGGCATGCTGTTCTCCGTCTGCCACGTGATCATTGCCTACGTCTGATCCTCTCTCTTGAATCCTCTCAGCGGCCTCTGCCCGGCTCCGGATGGAGTCGGGCAGAGGATCATCATAGCCTGCACACAAGGAGCGCAGATACGATGAAACACTTGAAACAGCTCATTCTGTTCGTGCTTTTGGGGGCCATGCTTTTCTGCCTGGCTGCCTGCGGCGGCGAAAAAAACGATACGATGGAGAAGCTCACCGTGAAGCGGGACGGCAAACGCATCGCGGGCGAGCTGTATCTCCCGGAGGGAGACGGCCCCTTCCCGACGGCGGTGCTCTGCCACGGGTACGGAGATAATATGTCGACGCTTCGCCCGTATGCCGAGGCGCTGCGGGAAGAGGGCTATGCCGCCTGTATTTTCGATTTCATCGGCGGCGGCACCGATGTACAAAGCGGCGGGAAAATGGTCGACATGTCGGTTCTCACGGAGGCGGCCGACCTGGATGCCGTGCTGGACGCTCTGCGCAAACGCGCGGATGTGGATGCGGACAATCTCTTTCTGATCGGCGAAAGCCAGGGCGGCTTTGTC
>CAJOLD010000100.1 GCA_905235435.1 uncultured Lachnospiraceae bacterium | reverse complement strand
AGTGCTGCCTGCCATTGTTCCCTGCGCCCGCGGCCATTGAATGCCGGTAGGTATTAAAGCAAGTCGCGACTATTTTTCTGTGACCTGCCGGGGCAAATGCCGCGCCGGGAAGTCGCCAATGTTCCCTTTTGCACCGCGGCCGCTGACTGCCGCCAGGTATTAAAGCAAGTCGCGACTATTCTTCTGTGACCTGCCGAAGCAAACACCGCGCCGGCATTAAATATTGAAAAACAAACCCCCATTTCATTTAGCTCTCCTCCGGGATGAATCGTATAAATAAGTGTAAGGGCGATAGAGAGAGACGCCCACAAAACAATAATAGAAAACAATGGTGAAAGGAGGCCAGTGTTATGAAAAATACAATGAATATGAATATGAAGATGAACATTCCGATTATGTTGGTATATATGATGACGGCTGCGTTACTGACTATTGTCTCGGTGTTTCGTTTTTAAACGAAACGCATAAAAAATATCCCTTCCAGGGAAAGGGCGCCTCGGGTCGATCCGGGACGCCCTTTCCTATTGGTGTAGAGGGGTGCCGCACGCACCGCGCACGGAAGTGGCTTCCGGAAGGAATGGAAAGGAGTCACCCGCCTAACGAGCCGGGGACTCTCCGACTGAGTTGACAACTTTACTGCCTGCGAATAACATATGACATATGGACGGGGGAACTTTGATGAGTATGTTTAACTTTAAGGATCATAAAAAATTGTTTAAGTCCTGGCGTCGCGCCGGGATGTTTTTGCTTGCCGCTCTGCTTGCCGCAGCCATGGCGGCTCCGGCGTCTGCGGGGAACGACCCGGACACGGAGGACAGGAATTCGGGCTATTATCCGACGGATGTGGAGGAGTATCCGGAGCTTTCGGTCATCTATGAAGGGGTCGATCTGCAGGATCAGATGTACGGCTTTGAAGATAAGCAGGCGATGATGCGGGAGCGGGAGGCGGATCATCTTAAATATGATTCCGACTCGATGACGGTCTCCTGCAGAGAGTTTGAGACGGATAATCACCGGGTGATCCTGACGCACATCCTGGTGCGGGATCCGGGCAGCCAGGTGAAGGCGGGCCTTTCGAATGATACGTTCGGAGGAGAGCAGGAGAGGACGACCAGCTTTGCGCGGAGGACCGGCGCGGTCGTAGCGGTCAACGGTTCTTACTTTTATTACGGAACGGGCAAACCGATCGACATCTGCGCGCCGGTGGTCTTTCACGATGGAGAGATCCTGCGCGACGGAGGATCGAATGGATCGGAGATCTGCCTGCGTTTTGACGGTTCATTTTTCAGCCCGCATCCCAACCTTCGGTTCGATTCGCAGACGCTTCTCAGCCTTGGGGTGGTATCCAGCTTCGGGACCGCCGATCCGCTGCTGATCTCGGACGGCATGCCGATGTCGTTCCCGGCCGGGGTGACCGACAGCGTCTATCCGCGGACGGCCATCGGCGTAGTCTTCCCCGGAGACTACTATCTGATCACGGCAGGCTATGACGGAAGCTACAGCGGCGGCCTGTCCTACAAACAGATGCAGAGCATCTTCTATCATCTCGGATGCAGCTACGCGAGAAGCTTCGACGGAGGAGGCTCGGCGACCCTTGTGATCAACGGCGACCTCGTCAACGTGCCTGCGGCTGGTTATGAGAGGAAGGTCGTGGACTTCCTCGCGTTTTACAGCCTGGACGAGTAGGAACACTATTTCCGCCGGGCAGCGCAGCCCCGGAGATAACAGCCTGGACGAGTAGCAGCCCCGGAAACAAACCTATGAGGAAATACGTATGAAGATGCTGTGGAAACTGAGCAGGGAGGCGGCCCGCTTTAAGGGACTGTATGTTTTGGCGATCCTGGCCACGCTGGCGCTGACAGGAGTCAATCTGATCGCGCCGAGGATCCTGTCGGGCATGACGGGCATCGTCAGCCGGGGCATGGATGCGGCGGGGCTTCGTACGATACGCCGGATGGCGCTGGCCCTGCTGGGGCTTTATCTGCTTCGGGTCCTGTTCCGCTTCCTCAGCAACTATCTGTCGCACAAGGCCGCATGGAACCTGGTGGGGGCCCTGCGGACGCAGGTGTACGATAAGCTGGAGCGGATGCATCTCGAATATTTCCGCGACAAGCAGACCGGCGACCTGATGAGCCGCGTGGTAAATGACACGCGCGATTTTGAGCTTCTCTACGCGCATCTGATCCCAGAAAGCATCACACACATCGTGACGTTCATCGGTGTCCTCGTCATCCTGCTGACGATCAACTGGCAGCTGGCGCTGATCACCTGCGCGCCGATCCCGCTGATTTTTGCGTCGGGCTTTGTGTTTTCGAAGAAGGTCCGTCCGTATTTCCGGACCTCGCAGGAAAAGATGGGCGAGCTGAGCGCCGTGCTGCAGGATGATCTTTCCGGTGTCTATGAGATCCAGTCCTTCGGGCGCGAGGATTACGAGACCGGGCGCGTGAATGAGAAGAATTTTGATCATGTCCGTGCCATGCTGAAGGCGCTGCGGACCAGCGCCATCTTCCATCCGACCGTGGAGTTCATCTCCTCCATCGGCACCGTGCTGGTGGTCGCCTTCGGCGGCGTGCTGGCTTATCAGAACAGGCTGAATGTGGAAGATATCGTGGCGTTCATGCTGTATCTGGCGCTTTTCTACGCGCCGGTCACGGGGCTTGCCAACCTGCTGGAGAACCTGCAGCAGTCGCTGGCCGGCGCTGAGCGTGTGTGCGCCATCCTGGACGCGCCCTGCGAGATCGTCGACAGACCGG
Organism: uncultured Lachnospiraceae bacterium; assembly: GCA_905235435.1. GTDB lineage: Bacteria > Bacillota > Clostridia > Lachnospirales > Lachnospiraceae > CAMOKZ01. Next base: position 849 of record CAJOLD010000100.1, on the reverse strand, counting down.
GCGCAAAGAAGATGCAGAACGTGGTCGGCGAGATCACCTTCGATCATGTTTCTTTTTCCTACGATGAGCGGATCCCCGTGCTGAGGGATGTGAGCTTCCGGTGCCCGCCCGGGAAGATGGTCGCGCTGGTCGGCCCCACCGGCGTCGGGAAGACGACGCTGACGAAGCTGATCTCCAGGTTCTACGAGCCCGATGAGGGGCGGATCCTGATCGACGGCACGGACATTGCGGATGTGACCATCGAAAGCCTGCGCAGCAACATCTCCCCGGTGATGCAGGACACCTTCCTCTTCAACGGGACGATCTCCGAGAACATCGGATACGCCCGCCCGGATGCTGACCGGGAGGAGATCATCCGGGCGGCAAAGGCGGCCAACATCCATGATGACATCATGGGCATGCCGGACGGATATGAAACCCAGATCGGCGAGCGCGGGCTCCGCCTCTCCGGCGGCCAGAAGCAGCGCGTGGCCATCGCGAGGGCCATCCTGCGCAGCTCGCCCATCATCATCCTCGATGAGGCCACCGCCTCCGTGGATGTCGAGACCGAGCTCGAGATCAAGAAATCCATCTCGGCGATCGTCGGCCAGAAGACCATCATTGCCGTGGCACACCGGCTCTCCACCATCCGCAGCGCGGACATGATCCTGGTCATCGAAGACGGCAGGATCGCCGAGCAGGGCACCCACGACGAGCTGATGGCGCTGGGCGGCAGCTACGCGCGCATGTGCATGGTGCAGAGCACCGAAGCAGTGATTAGTTAAAGATGGGGTGGGAGTTGTTTTCTAGTCCCGCGGCCATTGACTTCCGGTAGATATTAAAGCAAGTCGCGACTATTTTTTATTGACC
>CAJOLD010000099.1 GCA_905235435.1 uncultured Lachnospiraceae bacterium | reverse complement strand
CCTTCAGTTACAACAGAATAAGTTTGTGATGATTCTTGTTAAGTTTCCCCTTGACAACGGTCATTACATATCAGCAAGTCGCGACTATTCTTCTGTACCTTGCCGGGGCCAATGCCGCGCCGGGAAGCCAATTAGGACAGCACAACCCTGGAATTCCCCTGGGGCTTTCCGAATTTGAAATGTAAAAAACTGGCGCACTTATTGCTAAGTGCGCCAGCGCTTTTTGCATCTGCAGGTCTGACTGTTAGCAGGTCTGCCTGTTATGATGCGGCTTTCTTATTGCCTGTCTCCGGCATGCAGGCGGCCTCATATTCGCGGAGTTTCTTTTTTGCCTCCGGCGTAAGGGCCTGCGGGACTTCGATGGAGATCACAACGTACTGGTCGCCGCGCTTTGACGGTGTCTTCGGATCCGGAAGTCCTTTCCCGCGCAGCCTGATCTTTGAACCGGACTGTGTTCCGGGCTTGATCCGGCAGCTGACCTGGCCGTAAAGCGTATCGAAGATCGCTTCTCCTCCGAGAACAGCCGTTGTATACGGGATCTTTGCATCGGCGTAGATATCTGCGCCTTCGCATCTGCAGCCTTCCTGCGGAGCGACTTCAACTTGCATCCAGAGGTCTGCTCGTTTTCCGGTTGAGGGATCCTGCGCGCCTTTGCCGGCGAGCCTGATCTTTGTGCCTGTTCTCGAACCTGCAGGAATCTTTACCGCAAGTCGTTCTGTTTTTCCGTCGGGCATCTGAAGATCGATCACGCGCTCGCAGCCATGCGCTGCCTCGGAGAGTGAGATCGTGACATGCACATCGGCTTCACGGGTGTTCTTTCTGCCGGAATGACGGGAAGTATCCTGCCCAAAACCCTCGAAGGACCAGGAGCCGCCATCGCCACCAAAACCACTGTAGGAGCCGCCTCCGGTCCTGGTACCATTTGCTTTTGCTGCCTTTCTGAAGAGATCTCCGAGATCCCCGAAGGGATCGAAGCCTTCGCCGTCGCCGGAAGTCGTATATTCGTAGTAAGTGCCCGAACCGGGGCCGCCAAAACCACTAAAACCGCTAAAGCCACTAAAACCTCCATAGCGAGCACCTGCGCTCCGCGGATCCTGTCCGCCGAACGGCCCGTAGGCACCTGCTTCGGCAGCTTTTTCATCAAAGTTCGGATCGAGTCCCATCTCGCCGTATTTATCGTAAAGGCGTTTCTTGTTTTCATCTCCGAGGACACTGTAGGCCTCATTGATCTCCCTGCACAGCTCCTCGTTCTTCGGATCGCTCCCGTTCGAATCCGGATGGTACTTCTTTGCCAGCTTTCTGTATGCGCGCTTGATGGCCGCTGCATCCGCGTCACGAGATACCCCAAGTACGGAATAATAGTCTTTTTTATTTGCCATAAAAGCACCTCCTTTCTGAGGTGGCTGTTATATTTAAAATAGAACACATGTTACATATGTAATATAACACGCAAAGCGCCGACTGTCAACAGAAGTGTCCATTTTTTTATTGCATTCAGTGTTCTCTGATATTAGAATTAGAGGAAGCGGGCTGCGGGACGCTTTCCCGCGGCAATTTATTGGTAGGAGACGGGTTTTGAAGACACAGAAGAAAGAGTGGATCATTATCGCCGTGATCGCGGCAGCGGCGCTCGCCGGAGTCCTGTTCCTGCATTTCCGGAGGGTGATGCAGAAGCCGCAGGATGTCAATCTGATCAGGATCATGGTCGGAAATACCGTGATGGGAGAGTATTCCCTGTATGAGGATCAGGTGATCGAGATCAACGGGACCAATGTCTGCGAGATCAAGGACGGCCAGGCCGTCATGATAGAGGCGGACTGCCCGGATAAGGTCTGCATGCACATGCAGCCGATCACCGGCAAATATGGATGGATCTTCTGCCTGCCGAATGAGGTGTTTATTGAAGGCATCGGGGATCCCAACGCGCCGGAGGATGAAACCGGCGTGGACGGTGTAAGCTGAGGCTGCGCCGGAGGATGAAGCCGGTGTGGATGGTGTAAGCTGAGCGGGATCGAAACAATATTTTATGAGGATCTATAGAATGAGTTTTAAGCGTTTTGTTAAGGCTGCCGTGTGTGCCTCCATAGTGATGGCCCTTGGGCTTGGGGCCTCTGTGCCCGGGCGGGCCGATCTGGAAGCCGGGCAGAAGATGAAAGAGCTCGCCGGAGCGGAGGAAAATGAGTTCGCCTGGGCGGAGAAAGATTCCGCGGATGCCGGGACCCAGGAGGAAGACCTGGGGGTCTTACCGACAGAGGGCTCCTATAAGATCGAAAACAGTAAAGATCCGCTGCTTGTGCTGGACGCGCAGCATACCGTCCCCGAAGGGAAAAAGAAGGCGGAGCCGACCGGCCGGGTGCAGCTGTTTGAGGATCTTGATGTCGCGCAGCAGCGCTTTTCCATCGAGGCTCTTGCAGGGGATCTGTACGTGATAAGGTCTGACGCGACCGGAGAGCTGCTGACAGCCGGGATCGATGAGAACGGCGAGCGTGTGGTGACACTGAGGAGTCAGATGGAGCCGTCGAATCCGCTCTCAACTGGAAGCGAAACCACCGAGGCCGAGACCGAGGCGGATACCGAAACCGCCCCGGAGACCGGAGCAGAGGCCGATACCGGAGCCGAAACCGAGGCTGAAACCGCCCCGAAGACCGAAACCGAGACCGCCCCGGCGGCCGGAGCAGAGCCGGAGAGCTCTGCCGACCCCGACACCGCCACCGAAACCGCCGACCCCGAAACCGCCCCCCTCACCGACGAGGAGCTTGCCCTCACGAAGGCTTCCGCAAGCCAGATCTGGCGGATCAATGCGGATGGCTTTGGCGCCTGGGATATCCGGACGCTTGACGGCAGGGTGATGACGGCTGAGGATGGAGCGGACTACGATGGCGCGGCGCTTACGCTGCGCGATCGGGAGAGTATGGCAGAGCCGGCGTGGAATGCATTCCCGTCGGAGCCGCTGCAGAAAGGGACGGTGGAGACGCTTAGCACCGATCCTTACACGGAGATGGGGCGGCTGCATGATCTGCACATCCGGGTCCGCTTCGGCACCCGCTATGAGGAGATCAGCGTGGATGAGATGCGGGATCACGTTGTGGAGACGGAGGATCACCGGTTCGTTGTGGACGAGGACTTCTTTGCCCAGAAGGCGGCGGCCATGGCGGAAAAATACAATACGAAGGGCAAGCCGCACCTGTTCACGGATTCCTACGGAGATTCTCTGATGCTCACCGGCGGTGATTTCGGATGGAAGCTGGATGAGGAAGCGACGGCCGAGAACCTTAAAAATGCCTCCGCGCCGGAAGGCGAGGCAGGTCTTGTGTTTGCCGACGCGGTATGGGCGAACAGGGGACGTTCCTTTGAGAGAAGCAATGATATCGGAGACAGCTATGTCGAGATCGATCTTGCGGGGCAGAAGGTGTGGCTCTACAAGAACGGCAGGCTGCTGATCGAGACGGACTGCGTGTCCGGCACCTACGGAACGGAGAGGCAGACGCCCGGCGGTGTCTACAGCATCTATTATAAGATGTCTCCGGCGACGCTCACGGGCCCGGGCTATAGTTCCTTTGTCAATTACTGGATGCCCTTCAACGGGGGGATCGGCCTGCACGACGCGCCGTGGCGCGGATCCTTCGGCGGCAATATTTATAAGTATGATGGATCGCACGGGTGCATCAATCTCCCGTATGATGCGGCCCAGCTGATGTACCGGACCGTCAAAAAAGGATATCCGGTCATCTG
>CAJOLD010000098.1 GCA_905235435.1 uncultured Lachnospiraceae bacterium | reverse complement strand
CACGGTCATCAGCTGGCTGCTGATCGAGGGCTTCCTCTCTTCTGTCATCACGCCTTCGCTGGTCTCGATGGATTGGATGAGCATGGGCTTCATCATGATGCCGCCGTTTGCGATGGCGGCGGTGATCATTGCCATGTGAAGCGGTGTGACGAGGGTGTCGCCCTGGCCGATGGCTGTCGTCATCATTGTGGCCTTGGGGGATTTCCGGTCGAGTTTGAACTCGCTCGAGTAATGCGGGATCTCCCCGGGAAGCTGGCGGTTGAAGAACAGCTCCTCGCATGTCTTCCTGAAAGCGGCATTGTCGAGGGACAGTCCGATGTTGGCGTAAGCCGTGTTGCAGGAGTTCGCAAATGCATTCTCCAGATTTTCCAGGCCGTGGACATGGTCGTTGTAACAGGTGATGTTGACCTCGTCCTCATAGTAGCTTCCCTCGCAGTTGTAGGTGAAGTTGTTGTAGGTTCCCGGATTCTGGCGCATGTAGGCGAGCGTCGTGACGATCTTGAACGTCGATCCCGGCGGATACAGTCCCTGGGTGGCGCGGTTGAGCAGGTTGGAGTTGTTCTCGTCTCCGGTGATCTGATCCCAGTCCCAGGCGATGGTGTTGGGATCGAAGTCCGGCTTGGAGACCATCGCGAGGATCTTGCCGGTGTCCGGCTCGACCACGACGACGGCGCCGTTATGATCACCCAGGGCGTAGTAGGCTGCCTGCTGCAGCCTGGGATCGAGAGTGACGGTCACGTTGTCGCCGCCGATCTTTTTATTGTCCTGCGCATTCTGGATCTGGTCGAGCAGAGAGGAATGTGAATCCATCAGAATGTTGTTCAGGGACGATTCAAGTCCCGACCTGCCGTTGGTCTCGTAACCGACGGCGTGCGCGAAGATCCTGCCGTAGGGGTAGACTCTCACCTCATTGCCGGTGTAGTCGACCTCGGTATATGCCAGGCTGCTGCCGTCGCTCGCTTTGATCGCTCCGCGGATGACGCGCTCCGAATCGACCTCGCCCCTGGTGTTGAAAGCATTCTTTTTTACCTCGGGCCGCCTGAAGACCTGAAACCAGATCATATAACCCGCCATCAGAATGAAAAGAGCCGTAAATACATAAGCGATGATCACAAGCTCTGTATTCCTGCCGGGGGTATTGCGTGGCGAAACCGAGCGTTTTTCGTCACTGCCAAGCTTCACTTCCCTGATCCGGATATCTCTCGGCCGGGGATCGTCTCTCTTCTTCATCTCTGTCTACCTCATCCACACGCATCATATACAGTCCCTGAACGATCGCGAACATGGCGATCGTACTCAGAGCGGAGCTTCCTCCGTAGCTGACAAGCGGCAGCGTGACGCCCGTCATGGGGATCAGCTTCATGCCGCCTCCGATCGTCAGAAATACCTGGGCGGCGTAGGTCGCTCCAAGGCCTACCGCTACCAGACGGTAAAAACGATTGTCCAGCTTCATGGCTATGTTGACAAACATCATAAAACAGCTCAGGCACACCCCGATCAGGCAGATCGCAAAGATCGCGCCAAGCTCTTCCGTAACGGCGGAGAACATGAAATCCTGCTGCACGAACGGAATGGAACCGGGCGATCCCAGTCCCAGGCCCTTGCCAAACCACCCTCCGGCGGCCAGGGAAAACAGCGACTGGCTGATCTGATAGCCCTTGCCCGTGTAATCCGCGAAGGGATCCAGCCAGACCTCCACTCTGACTTTCACGTGGGAGAACAAAAAGTACGCTGCGACCGCTGCCAGGATGCCGGCCAGGATTCCGCCGAGCACCAGGAACGGATTCTTCGTTCCTGCAAACAGCACCACGAGAAAAGCGATAAAGAAGATCAGCGCGCTGCCAAGGTCCTTCGAGACCACTAAGAGCAGTACATGCGCCGCTGCCAGAGCCGCGGCAAGGATCAGCTTCTTTAAGTCTTCCGCCTCACAGATCAGGCCCGCGATCGCGAACACGTAGATGATCTTGACCAGCTCGGAGGGCTGAAAGGTAAATCCGTGAATATCGATATTGATCTTGGCGCCGTTGGTCACGCTCGCCGCCACCAGCACCAGGCCAAGGAGGCCGATGCCGACAAATACATATGCCCAGGTGAGCCTGGTCAGTCCCAGGACCTTCCTTACGATCACAGGGATCAGCAACGCGATCACGGTGCCGGCGGCCACGATGACGAACTGGCGGACCGCGGAATCAAAGGACAGGCGCGTGATCATGATAAAGCCGATCGTGATCAGCATGCACATGTTATTCAAAAGCAGATGCGACAGGCGCGGATAAAAGCCCCGCATCAAAAGAAGCGTGGCCAGCAGATACATCACCTGCGCCCCGTAGAAAAACAGGATCTGCACGCCGCCCTGTTCCAGGTAAAGCACCATGAATGCGATAAAATGCATCGTGAACATGGCCAAATTCTGGCGCACGAACACACTTTCTCTGCTGCGCGGTTTTCTCGCATACACCGTGAAGGCTTCCACGGTGTAAAAGAGCATCAGCAGGATGATCATGAATCTTGAAGCCTGGATCAGGACAGTTTTGAGATTGGTTAGGCTTGTGACTGACATCACTCTCTCCTATTCGACTCCCCGTTTATAGTGTCCTCTTGTGGAGGGCGTCTCATCTTTATAAATGTCCGAGGCGCTCACCGGGTCGGCGGCAAAGGCAGCTGCCCTTTCGGCGATAAGTGCCGTCCCGGCGCCCGTTTCCGTCGTAAAGTAAAGATGCATATCATGCCGCCCCTTTTCCATGATCTGACCGGTCTGGCCGGTAAGATCAAGAGGCAGCGAATTGTAGATCAAATTGGTGCAGATGCCGCAGCATCGCCGCACCGGGAAGGAAGCGCCGGTCGTATCGGTAAGAGACGTAAAGCCGTCTCCCCTTTCAAGGCCCTCACAACCCGTGTGATTAAGCGTAAGACACTGCGCCGTGGTCATCAGCAGCGTACGGCCATAGAGCACGAACGCTCCCTCGCCGGGAAGGATCTGATGACGGTTAAGCTCCGCGCTTACACTGTCACCTGCCCCATAGGAAGCGATCAGCGCGCGGCTCCGCCTGTTCCAGGCGTAGATCTCCTGGCCGGCGATCAGCGTCTTTTCCAGTAAATAAGCATATTCCTTCCGGTTGACGCTGTAAAGCTGCTGTACATTGTGAAGCACGAGGCCGTCGGCCGCGCGAAGCGTCTCCTCATCAAACGTACGGAAGAAATCCCTGATCGTATTTTCCCGCCATACGAGCGGTAGGTCAAGAAAACATTGTTTTCCGGCGGCGTGGATACGCCGCGCGTCCTCTAAGAAGACCCGCTTTGGGGCTCCTTTTTTTCCTGACGACGAAAGCGCCGGGGCCGGAGGCATGCACACCGCCGCGTCGAGGCAGATCACATCCACCATGTCGGCACTCAGCACAGCGTCGAGCTGTTCACCGGTAAGCACATGGGCGGTGAAGCGGACGAGCCTGTTTTCATCGCTGGTCTCATCAGCTTTTTGAAGCACGGCAGCTGCCGCTGGCTCCCCGATGTTCTTCGCCGTGGTTTCCCCGAAGTTCTGCTCCGATGCTTTCCCAAATCCCTGCTCCGGGGCCTTCCGGTAGTTCTTCCCAAGGATCTCCTCTCTTAGCGAAACCAGGGCTTCGCGCCGCAGGGATGCTATCTCTCCCATCGGGATAAAGGCACCTTCGCCGGCATCGATGGTAAGCTCCTCAAAGGCAAATCCGGATCCGCCGGTTTTTCTTAGCTGCCTTTCCAGATCCTCTTTAAG
>CAJOLD010000097.1 GCA_905235435.1 uncultured Lachnospiraceae bacterium | reverse complement strand
CGGGCTGCTGCACATCAACGATGTGGTCGGGCCGGACGAATACAAGGAGCATGTGGACGATAACGCCTTCACCAATTACATGGCGGCGTGGAACATCCGCAAGGCCATCGAATATGCCGCACTGCTCAAGGCGGAGAAGCCGGTGCTCTACGCGCGCCTCGACAAGAAGCTGGATCTGAAGAAACTGGAGCCGGTCTGGCGCGAAAAGCTCTCGAAGCTGTATCTTCCCCAGCCGCGGGAGGACGGCGTGATCCCCCAGGATCGGACCTACCTCACGCTCCGGGATATCGACCTGAGCAAGTATAAAAATCAGCAGCGGATCGGCAGCATCTACCGCGATTTCAATCAGGAGCAGATCACGCAGATCCAGGTCTCCAAGCAGGCGGACATCCTCATCATGTTCCTGCTGCTGGAAAAAGAGTTCGACGCCGCCGTCAAGCGGGCGAACTGGGATTACTACGAGCCGCGGACGCTCCACGACTCCTCGCTCTCCCTCTCCACGCACTGCATCCTCGCGGGGGATATGGGGAACCCGGAGCTGGCGTATCAGCTTTTCCGCCGCGCCGCCTCCATCGACGCGGGCGAGGAGATGCACTCGAGCGACGCGGGCATCCACGCGGCGTCCATCGCCGGGATCTGGCAGTCGGTGGTCTTCGGCTTCGGCGGGCTGCGCATGCTCGACGGCAGCCTGCGCATCGACCCGCACCTGCCCGCCTCCTGGCGCTCTCTGTCCTATGTCTTCAACTGGAAGGGGCGGAAGGTCAGCGTGGAGCTGAGCCGGGATGCTCTCAAGCTGCGGTGCCTGAGCGAGGGCGCGCCGATCGCGCTGAGCGTGTACGGGCGTGAATACACGCTGGAGGATACGCTTGAGATCCCCTTAAACACGTAATACAAGGGTGTGACGTGAACACCTTTGCATATAAAAATTTTTATCGGGAGGAAAAAAACATGAAAAAATCCACGCGCAAGTTCCTGAGAATCGCCGCGATGTGCCTGGCCCTGACCATGGTGCTGTCCCTCGGCGCATTCCGCAGCACGGCTTCTGCGGAGGACTTCGGCGGACGCACCGTCACCATCGGCATCTGGGGCGGCAACGATCAGGAGACCGCCGCCATCAACCAGCTCAAGGAGAACTTTGAGCAGATGTACAACTGCAAGGTCGACCTGAAGGTCTACACCGACTACAACACCCAGATCCAGGCCGACTTCATCGGCCGGACCGCGCCGGACGCCTTCTATGTGGACGGCAGCATGTTCCCCTTCTACGGCTCTCTGGGCGTGATGGACGTTCTGGATCCCGCCGAGTATGATCTGGACGCCTTCTATCCCAACCTGGTCGAGGCCTTCACCGATCCCGACGGCAACGTCATCTGCGTTCCCAAGGACGTCTCCACCCTGGCCACCTACTACAACATCGACCTGCTGGAAGCCTGCGGCTTCACCCCCGACGACATCCCCGACGACTATGCCGAGTACAAGGACTTCCTGCTCGAGCTGCAGGCCAAGCTGGACGAGGTCTATGGCAAGAACCAGATCGCCGCTATGACCTACAACCAGGATCTGGCCCGCAACCTCTACATCCTGCAGGACGGCAATGACGGCCTGACCGACGAGAACGGCTATGCCACCCTGAGCGGCGAGGGCGTCGTCGCGAACCTTGAGTTCATCCTGGATATGGTCAACGCCGGCGTGTGGAAGACCCCGAGCGATCTGGGCCTCGGCTGGAACGGCGAGGCCTTCGGCGTCGGCAAGACCGCCATCATGGAAGAGGGCAACTGGGTCTACGGCACGCTGAAAAAGGACTACAGCGACATCAACTTCGGCGTCAAGGCCATGCCGTCCTATAACGGCACGCAGTACTCCATGAGCTACACCGTCGGCTACGGCATCTATGCCCTGAGCAAGAACAAGGATATGGCCTCCGCCTGGATCAAGTACGTCACCAGCGTCGACGGCCTGAACATCTGGTGCAGCGGCGCCGGCTGCCTGCCTCCGCGCGGTGACGCCGCCGAGGCGATGGACGTCAAGGCCGATCCCGTCTGGGCTGTCCACTCCGAGATGACCGCGGTGTCCCTGCCCTGGCAGCTCGGCAACAACCTGAGCATCATCAACAGCGCCTACCAGAACTATCTGCCTCTGGCCGTGAGCGGTGATATGAGCGCCGCCGACATGATGGCCGCGGCCGAGAGCCAGGCCAATCAGGAGATCGCGAACGCCGGCTGATCCGCAGCCCCGTCTCTCTCTTTATATCAAAGCTAAACAAGGTCTCTGCGGCGCGTGTCGCGCCGCAGAGACCGTATTCCGGGAGGAAACACCATGAATAAAAAAAGCTCCAAGCCTCGCGCTTCAAAACGGCAGAAGGCTGAGTGGCGGCAGGGTTATCTGTTCCTTACCCCGGCTGTTTTGGTCATCGGTGTCTTTATCGGGATCTCCGCCCTCTTCGTTGTCTATCTGTCCTTCCATAAGGTCAACCTCTTCACGGACACCTATACTTTTGTGGGTCTGGAGAACTATAAGCGCGTCTTTACCGATCAGATCGCCAAAAAGGCGCTGAAAAACTCGCTGACCTTCTCCGTCTTTGTGGTCCCGATACAGACCTTTATCGCGCTGATCGTCGCGAGTGCCCTGAACAGCAATATCCGCGGCAAATACGCCTTCCGCACCATTTACTTTCTGCCGACGCTGACCTCCAGCTCGGCGCTGACGCTGATCTTCATGTTCATGTTCAGCGTGACCGGCCCCATCAACAGCATCCTCATCAAGACCGGTGTTCTTCCGGTGGGCGGCGGGATCAACTTCCTCAACAATCCGAGCTATGCGCTTCCCGTCATCATGGTCATGAACATCTGGTCCACCGTGCCGCAGTACACCACCATGTATCTGGCGTCTCTGCAGGATCTGCCGGCCTCGATGTACGAGGCGGCCTCGATCGACGGCGCCGGCGCCTGGAAGAAGTTCACCAACGTCACGGTGCCCTATCTCCGGCCGATCACCACTTACGTACTGCTGACCGGTATTATCGGCACCCTGCAGATGTTCGACCAGGCCTACATCTTCTCAAACGGTTCGGGCGGTCCCGCCAACAGCACGCTGACCGTCTCGCTGATGGTTTACCGCTACGCCTTCGGCACCAACAACGCCATGGGCTATGCCTCGACCATCGCCATCATTCTGGCTTTTGTCATTATGCTGGTCTCGTTCACGGCGGAGAAGCTCAACGCCTCCGAGAGTCTGTATTAAAGGAGGTAGATGAATATGAAACCCAAAATGACTACAGGTCGTTTCTTTATGTACCTGATCCTGGTCCTGTACGCCTTCATCACCCTCTACCCCTTCCTGTGGATGGTGTCGGCTTCCTTCAAGCCCCTGCGTGAGATCGTCGGCGGAGATATGAAGCTGTTCTCGTCCAACATGTCTTTTGATAACTACCGGACGATCTTCGGCCACAGCTCCCTGTTCCCCCGCTGGTTCCTCAACTCCCTCATCGTGGCGACAGTCGGCACGGTCATCAACATCTTCGTCAACTCCATGGCCGGCTATTCCCTGTCCCGCCTGCGCTTCCCCGGCCGCGACAGGATCTACCACGGGCTGCTGCTGCTCATGATGATCCCCGGCCAGGTGCTGCTGATCCCGAACTACCTGCTGCTGAAGACCTTCGGCATGCTGGATACCTACAGCGCGCTGATCCTGCCCGCCGCAGCCAACATCGGCAACATCTTCCTGATGAGGCAGTTCTTCATCAACTTCCCCGGCAATGTGGAGGAGGCCGCGCAGATCGACGGCCTGAGCCGCTACGGCGTGTTCTTCCGCATCGCCATGCCGCTGGCGCGCCCGACCATCGCCACCACCGCGATCTTCGGCTTTATGGGCTTCTGGAATGAATTCACGAAACCCATGCTGTACATCAAGACCAACACCAAGTACACGCTGACCCTCGGCCTTCAGAGCTTCCAGTCTCAGAACGCGGGCACGATGTGGAACCAGGTGATGGCGGCTGCCTGCATCTCGATCATTCCGATCATCATTCTGTATCTGATCTTCAACAAGTTCTTCCTCGTCGGTCTGCGTATGGACGGCGAGAAGTAAGAAAGTATTCCAAATCCCTTTTCTGCGGAGGTGCCTCAATGAGCAGGAACTGGTGGAAGCAGGCGGTGGTCTATCAGATCTATCCGCGCAGCTTCCAGGATTCCAACGGCGACGGCATCGGCGATCTCCGCGGCATCAGCGCCCGGCTGCCGTATTTACAGCAGCTGGGCGTTGATGTTTTGTGGCTGTCGCCCTTTTATTCCTCGCCGGGACTTGACAACGGCTACGATATCAGCGATTATCAGAACGTCGATCCGATGTTTGGAACTCTCGCGGACTTCGATGAGCTGCTGCGCGAGGCGCACAGCCGGGGCATGCGCATCGTGATCGACCTCGTGGTCAACCACACCTCGGATCAGCACCCCTGGTTTCAGGAGAGCCGGAAGAGCCGCGACAATCCCTACCGGGACTATCATATC
>CAJOLD010000096.1 GCA_905235435.1 uncultured Lachnospiraceae bacterium | reverse complement strand
AGTATTATTGAGTCCCGCACGCGGCATTATTGTGTCGCGCGCGCACCGCGAGGCACAAGTGCCACACGCACCGCGCACGGAAGTGCCCCAGCAAGTCGATAAAAACTAGTCGCGACTTGCTTCTATCCCTTCCGGCAGCCAATTCCCGCGGGACCAGGAAACAATTCCGGCAAGCCAGCCCCTCCCCACCAACACAAAAAGGCTGCTGCACTAATTCCTTAGTGCAGCAGCCCCCCAATTCATTCCTTTGATTTAAACACCTTATAAATTACTCAGCTTCGGTTGCGGCTTCGGCTGCCTCTTCCTCGATGAAGGGAACAACTGCGCCGTCGTAGGTGTCGTTGATGTAGTTTACGATCTCGTCGGACTTAAGGGCGGCGACAAGAGCCTGGATCTTTTCGCTGTCTTCGTTGCCTTCCTTAACGGCGATGACGTTAACGTAGGTCTGAGCGGCTTCGGAGTCGACTGCCTCGTAGGCAAGGGAGTCCTTGGCGACGGAGAAGCCGGCTTCAAGAGCATAGTTGCCGTTGAGGACTACGAAAGCGGCATCTTCTACAGCACGCGGGACCTGTGCGGCCTCGAGCTCGATGATGTTGATGTTCTTCGGGTTCTCGGCGATGTCATTGACGGTCGCGGTGAGGCCTGCGCCTTCGTTCAGGGTGATGATGCCGTTGGCCTGGAGAAGCAGAAGCGCTCTTGCTTCGTTGGTGGTGTCGTTCGGGACTGCGATATCGTCGCCTTCTGCAAGGTCGTCAAGGTTGTCCTTGGTTCCCGGATAGATGCCGAAGGGCTCGTAGTGAACGCCGCCGGCGTTTACAAGATGGGTGCCCTGCTCATCGTTGAAGCTGTCAAGATACGGAATGTGCTGGAAGTAGTTGGCGTCGAATTCGCCGCTCTCTACGACGTTGTTCGGCTGTACATAGTCTTCGAAGATGACGATGTCAAGGCTGTAGCCCTGCTCTTCAAGGATGGGCTTTGCCTGCTCGAGGATCTCAGCGTGCGGGACGGGAGTCGCCGCGATCTTGATCGTGGTGTCGTCGCCTGCGAAGGCTGCGGTTGCAAGGGTAAGTGCGGCAATTCCGGTGATAATGGCTGCTGCGTTTTTCTTCATGATTTCCTCCTCTTCTCCGGCTAAATGCCGGTCTGCACTTTTTTCCCGCGATGCGGGTTATTTACTTTCTTCTATCCAGACGGTCGGCAATGAAGTTGCCGGTCGTTTGAAACAGCTGTACAAGCAGCACCAGCAGGATGACCGTTACGATCATGATATCGGACTGATATCTGTAATATCCGTACTGGATCGCTATGTTTCCGAGGCCGCCGCCGCCGACAGTACCTGCCATGGCGGAGTAGCCGAGGATGGTTCCGGTCGCGATGGTCGCGCCGTTGATCAGTGAGATCCTTGCCTCCACGAGTATGACGTGGGCGATGATCACCCAGGTGGACGCGCCCATGGAGCGGGCTGCCTCGATGACGCCGCGGTCCACCTCCTTGAGGGAGGTCTCCACCATTCGCCCGATGAAGGGGATGGCTGCGATGGTCAGCGGGACGATGGTCGCCGCCGTGCCGTAGCTCTTCCCGACCAGAAGACGGGTCAGCGGGATCAGCAGGATCAGCAGGATCAGGAACGGGATGCTCCTGAAAATATTCGTCAGGACGTCAAGGACCTTGTATACGAAGCGATTGGGCTTCAGGCCGTCCTTGTCGGTGACGTAAAGCAGTACACCGAGCGGAAGGCCGAACAGATATCCGAGAAACGTGGAGACGATGGTCATCTCCAGCGTCTCAACGATCCCTTTCAGGATCATATTGACCACATTAGAATTCCACATCATCAAGGCCCTCCGTTACAGCAAGTCCACAGGAGCGAAGGTAGTCCTTCATCTCCGGCGCGCGTTTGCTGTCTTTTTCAAACTCCAGGATCATCTCACCCTTCGCGGTGCCGCCGATGTTTTTCGTATCGGCCCGAAGGATGTTGACAGGTTCCTCGAACGTAAGGATCATATTCGATATGACCGGTTCGAAGGAGGAGTTCTCGGAGAAGACGATGCGGATCTTCTCGCCGTGAACGATCTTTTCTCTCTGATCGTAAACGGGGCGTTTCTCCGTGGCGTCGCGGAGGATCAGCTCCCTGGCGACCGTTGTCTTCGGATGCGCGAAGATGTCGGCCACCGCTCCCTTCTCAGCGACCTCGCCGCCCTTGAGGATGGCCACCTGCGTGCAGATCTCCTGCACGACGGACATCTGATGGGTGATGACGACGATCGTGATGTTGAACTTCTGATTGATCTCCCTGAGCAGCTCGAGGATGGAGTGTGTCGTCTGCGGATCGAGAGCACTGGTAGCCTCGTCGCAGAGCAGGATCTTCGGATCGGACGCGAGGGCGCGGGCGATGGCCACACGCTGCTGCTGTCCGCCGGAGAGCTGCGCCGGATAGGCTTTCGCCCTGTCCTTAAGGCCTACGATATCGAGAAGCTCAAGCGCTCTCTTTCTGGCCTCCGGCTTTTTCTTCCCCTGAATATAGAGGGGGAAGCACACATTCTCCAGAACGCTCTTCTGCATCAGGAGGTTGAAGCTCTGGAAGATCATTCCGATGTCGCGGCGCATGAGAAGGAGTTCCTTCTCGCTGCAGTCGCCGAGCGTTCGCCCGCGGACTGTGACCGTTCCCTCGGAGGGGACCTCCAGGAAGTTGATACATCGCACCAGGGTACTTTTTCCTGCTCCGGACATTCCGATGATGCCGTAGATGTCGCCCTCCTCAATGGAGAGGGACACATCCTTCAGGGCCTCAACGTCCCCGTCGGCAGTGTGGAAAGTCTTGGACAGGTGTTCAATAAGGATCTCTGCCATAACAAAAACCTTTCTTCCGGTGACTAACGGTACTATAGCATAGACCGCAGCAAAAGTGAAATCTCTAAAATATAGCGCATGCTATAGGCAGTGGCTATAACTAAAGCTGAATTAACGGGGCTCTTACCCGAGTACTCTCTCCTTGTACTTGGAGACTTCCTCGATATATTTCTTGCCCAGGGGGCTGATGTGCACGCCGCTGCGGACCAGGTAGCCGATCGTCATCTTCTCGTCGGAGTCGAGGCGGACGGCACAGTATTCTTCACCGTTCAGGGCCTCGCAGATGATGCCGCTGCACAGTGTGTAGGCGTTCAGGCCCTTCATGAGGTTCAGAAGGGTGGCCCGGTCGCTCGCTTTGATCAGCCTCTTATAATTATGGGTCGCCAGCACTTCCTCCGCGAAGTAAAAGGAGCTGTCCGAACCCTGGTCAAAGGACAGGCACGGATATTCCGCCAGATCGTCCAGCGTCACGCGGCTGCGGCGCGCCAGCGGGTGTTCCTTCCATAGATAAGCGTAGATGTGACAGTCGAACAGCGGATGGAACTCCAGCCCGGACTCGGAGAAGAGCTTCGTCAGCACGTTTCGGTTAAAGTCGTTGAGGTAGAGGATCCCGATCTCGCTGCGGAAACGCCTTACGTCATCGATCACGTTGGCGGTGCGCGTCTCGTAGACAGCGAACTCATATTCATCCATGCCGAACTCCCGAACCATCTCCATAAAGGCATCGACGGCGAAGGTGTAGTGCTGCATGGAAACGCTGAACTTTTTCTTCAGCGGCGCGCCGGTGATGTACCGGTTCTCGATCAGCTCGTACTGCTCGACGACCTGCCGGGCATAGCCGATAAATTCCTCGCCCTCCGGCGTCATCAGGATGCCCCTGCTGGTGCGGCGGAAGAGAACGATCCCGATCTCCTGCTCCAGTTCCCGGATGGAAGCGGAAAGACTCGGCTGCGAGATAAAGAGCGAGTGCGCCGCCTCATTCATGGATTTGGAACGCGAAACGGTGATCGCGTATCGAAGCTGGTTTAGGGTCATGGAAGCTCACTTCCTCCTTCAATAATCATCAGGCATGCCTGAGAACATATTTCTCCGGTATGTTTTAGTCATACATCCTTTAGAATACCACCATGCTTTC
>CAJOLD010000095.1 GCA_905235435.1 uncultured Lachnospiraceae bacterium | reverse complement strand
GAAACATGGCAGTGCAACTCCAGGATATCGGCCTGCTGGTCTGCTTTTTGCTCTTGACTGAGCCAAGTCGGGCAGTGCAAACCCAGGAAATCCCAGGGATGGTCTGCTTCTTGCATCCCTGAGCCCGCGGCACTTCCGTGCGCGGTGCGTGTGGCACTTGTGCCTCGCGGTGCGCGCGCGACTCCATACTGGCTTCCGCCAGGTAACAAAGCAAGTCGCGACTATTCTTCTGTGACCTGCCGAAGCAAATGCCGCGCCGGGAAGCCAATTTCCCACTGGCGATCCACCCCCCCATAAAATAGTACTAAAAAACCCTGCCGCACTGTTCCAGTGCGGCAGGGCCATCTTCCACCTCTTTACTTTTCTTCGCTTTCTTCGTTTTCTCCCACGATCTTTTCCAGAAAACGGATCAGTACTTCTTTTTCTTCATCGCTGTATATGGAGAATTCTTCGCCGATCAGCCGGATGTGTTCGCCCAGCACGCTTGTGATGAGCTCTTCGCCCTTGTCAGTAAGGGTAATCCGGAAGCTGCGTCTGTCTTTTGGATTTGTCTCTCTTGTTATGAAGCCGTCTCTTTCCATGTTGTGGATGACGGCGGTCATGTTTCCGGGTGTTGCGTAGACGGCATCGATCAGCTGCTGCACGGTCATGGCCCCTCTGTGGTAGAGGACTTCCATTACGCAGTACTGCATGGATGTTATCTCATATTTGCGGAAGAAACGATTCTCCTTTGCCTTGACAATTCTGTCTGTCTTGCGGAATACAAGAGCAAGCCTTATGGCTTTGCTGTTTTCTGTGATCACCTGCTGCTCATTATTTTTCATTGTCTCTTATACCCCTGCTCCTTGATGTCGTACTCTTGTGATGTCCGGGGGAATCCGTCCGCCCCTCTATGGTGCGATCCTATGCCCGCGATCCCGCGCCTCTCTGCGGCGTGTTCCCGCGCCTCTCTGCGGCGCGATCCCGCGCCCCTCTGCGGCGCGATCCTATGTCCGCGATCCTATGCCCGCGATCCCGCGCCTCTCTGCGGCGTGTTCCCGCGCTTCTCTGCGGCGCGATCCCGCGCCTCTCTGCGACGCGATCCTGCATCCCTCTGCGGCGCGATCCCGCGCCCCTCTACAGTGCAGTTCCTCTACAGCGCGATCTTGTGCTCGGCGAGCCATGAGCTCGCGTACCATGCTCCTGCTGCGGCTGCCGCGTCGAGGATCAGCGTGGGAAGTCCCGAGATGAGTAGCTCTCTGAGATCTTTTCCGCTGGTCGCGCCCGCTCCCGGCAGTTTGGATGAGATAAAGCTCAAAAGCCCCATCAGCACGATGAAAAGGATGACGCTGATCACGCCTCTTCCCTTCTGCCTGTGCAGGATGGTCGCGCTCAGAGCTACCGCCAGGATGGCGAAAGCCGAGACCGCGAAGCAGGATACTACGATCTCTATGATCATGAACCCGGCAAACGAGATCAGTCCGCCGACGGAGAGATCGAAGTTTACGAGCATGTAATCCATCATGCTCCTGATGGAGTCCAGACCGAACTTATCGCTCAGCGCCCCGTAATTGAGAGTCATCAGTACGCTCGAAATGATGCCGAGGACCCCGACCCCGATCAGGGAGGACAGAAGCTTTGCGCCGATGATGCGATACGCCGAGTTGGGCGTCATAAAGACCAGATAGCCGCTCTTGGTCTTCAGCTCCCGGCTGAAGTTGACGGGTGCGATGAAGACGGTGAAGACGACCGCGGCAAACGCCGCGAAGGCCTCCAGCGCAAAAGCGATCGCGATGAGATCTTCCTTGTCTGCTGCAAATCCGCCCGCATAAAGGGCTTCCAGGACTGCGAATGCCAGAAGCATCGCCCCATAGATCGACAGATTCTTCCTGAATTCATGTTTGATCAGTTTCAGCATTATTCAACTCCTCCGCCGGAAACGCTCTCATGTCCCCCAAAAATATCTCTGTAGAGATCAGACAGGTCTTTCCCGTCACGCTCAAGGTCACGGATACTTCCTGACAGAACATTTTTCCCATGATGGATGTAAAGCGCATGATCGGTGATCTTCTCCAGCTCATCCACGAGATGACTGGAAAGGATGACCGTCTGCGACGGATCCGTCTGATCCTCGATCAGGTCCAGGACCTGCTCTCTGGCGATCAGGTCGATCCCGTTGAGCGGCTCGTCCAGCATCAGCACCGAAGCGCTTCTCGAAAGCGTCGCGATGATCTTCAGCTTTGCCGCCATACCGGAGGAAAGCTCGCGCACCTTTGCGCGCGGATCCAGATCCATCCTCTTGATCGTCAGGCTGAATTTCTCCATGTTGAAATCCGCGAAGAAATCCGCGTAGTATTTGCCGAAGTTCTCACAGGTCATGTAATTAAAGAAGTAAGGTTCCGTCGGCATGTACGCGATCGCGGCCTTCGCCCGCCAGTCCATGGGCTTTCCATCGAACATGATGGTGCCGCCGTCAGGTCTGGTGAGCCCCGCGATCATCTTCATCAGCGTGGATTTTCCGCTCCCGTTCGGTCCGAGAAGCGCATAGCGCCCTCCCGTTTCGAACGTGGCGCTGAAATCATCCAGCGCGGTGGCCTGACTGTATTTTTTGTCTAAATGTTCACAGGTCAGCATCTCATTTCCTCTCGCGCAAGCACGTTCCGCGCAGAAGAGATCCATCAATATTATATGCCACTAGTACTGTTTTGGCAACAAAATCCATTGAAACGATTTGGATCTTCCTGTTTTTCCGCTTGATACGTCTTGTCTAAATGTCTTATTTGGGGTGTCAAACAAACCGCTGTCTTCTGACCCGGGTGACCAGATCGTGATTATCCTGCGTCCGCACAAACATGTTCAGAATGTTCTCCACCGCCTCGTCGCCCTTAAGCCCGTTCAGCGCCTTCCGCATGATGTAGACGGCCTCCTGCTCATCCTTGTCGAGCAGCAGATCCTCACGCCTCGTTCCGGACTTCTGGATGTCGATGGCGGGGAAGACGCGCCGCTCGGACAGCTTCCTGTCGAGGACGAGTTCCATGTTGCCGGTGCCCTTGAATTCCTCGTAGACGACATCGTCCATCTTGCTCCCCGTATCCACCAGCGCGGTAGCGAGGATGGTAAGGCTGCCGCCCTCGCGCATATTGCGGGCGGAACCGAAGAAGCGCTTCGGCATATACAGCGCCGCGGGGTCAAGACCGCCGGACAGCGTCCTGCCGCTGGGCGGGACCGTGAGGTTGTAGGCCCTTGCCAGTCTTGTGATGGAATCCAGAAGGATGGTCACATCCTTGTTGTGCTCCACAAGGCGCTTTGCCCTCTCGATGCCCATCTCCGAGACCCTCTTGTGATGCTCCGGCAGCTCGTCGAAGGTCGAATAGAGGACCTCCACGTTGGGTCCGGTGATGGCCTCTTTGATATCCGTCACTTCCTCCGGGCGCTCATCGATCAGCATGATGATGAGGGTCATCTCCGGATTGTTCTTCAGAATGGACCGGGCGATATCCTTAAGGAGCGTTGTCTTGCCGGCCTTCGGCGGCGAGACGATCATGCCCCTCTGCCCCTTGCCGATGGGCGAGATCAGGTCCACGATGCGCATGGAGATATCCTTGCCGGTGCGCTCCATGCGGAGCCTCTCGTTGGGGAACACAGGCGTCATATCTTCAAAGACATATCTTCTCTGCGCCTGTGAGGGCAGCATTCCGTTGATGCTGTTTACATACAGGAGCGCGCCGAACTTCTCACCCTGGGCGCGCACGCGGATGTTGCCGGTGATGTGATCGCCGGTCTTAAGCCCGAATTTCCGGATCTGCGACGGCGAAACATAGACGTCATTCTCACCGGAAAGGTAGTTGTCGCAGCGGATAAAGCCGTAGCCGTCCGTCATGACCTCCAGGATACCGGCAGCCTGCTGTCCGCTGTCAAGATTAGAAAGCTCCGAGGGCAGCGTTTCCTGCCTTGCGGCGCCCGCTGAGCGTCCTGCGCCCTCCGGCCTCTGATATCCGCCCTCGGGACGCTGGTATCCGCCCTCCGGACGCTGATAGCCGCCTTCCGGACGCTGAT
>CAJOLD010000094.1 GCA_905235435.1 uncultured Lachnospiraceae bacterium | reverse complement strand
GACCACTTCATCCACGGCTCTTCCGTCACCCTCCATCCGAGGGAGAAGGAAGGGAACAGACCGAATCTCTTGCCGGGGGCGAACTTTTCGGATCCCGTATAGGAGATGTTGAACTCTGAAAGATATCTCTCTTTCCAGTTGTAGGTCACCCTTCCTACCCAGTCCTCCGTATACTGCGGGAAAAGGTCCAGGACCAGAACGGGCCGTCCGCCTCCGGCGAGGATCCTCGCCGCGTACCGGCTGAGCTGAAAGACGGCGATCCCGGAGATCCCGTCTCTCGCGATCTGCAGCTCCCCAATCTCATCGGGGCAGACCTTTTCCCCCGCGGGGAAGACTTTACCTTCCGCGTCCAGAAGGGATAAGGCGGCCTGGCAGCGCACGCCCGCGCATGCCCTGATGATGGCCGGATCCTCCGGGACGAGGGCCGTGAGCGCCGGCATGACATCTGTCACACCAAGTCCCGCCTGCGCCGCAAGGTCATAGCCGCTGCCGTCCGAGCCTGTCCGCGGGCAGGCCTTTGACCCCGCGCAGAGGATGAGCGCATCCCCGCGGTAGGTCCAGCTTCCCGTCGATGCCTCAAAGACGTCCGTGCGGCGGATCTCTCTGATCTTCTCGGAGCACTTGACCGTCACTTTCAGTCTCTTCAGCTCCGCGAGGAGCACGTCCAGCACCGTCCGGGCGCTCCTGCTCGCCGGGTAGACCAGGCCGTCCCTTACAGTGAGCGGCATCCCCAGCTCCTCAAAAAAGCGGCAGACGTCGCGCGGCCCGAAGGATTCGGTCGCGGGCGCCGCAAAAGCGGCAGCGCCCGGTCCCATGGATCCGTAGCGCTCCGCGCAGTCATCGTCCAGGTTCGTCAGGTTGCAGCTCCCGTTTCCGGTCAGGAGCAGCTTTTTCCCCGGCACATTTTCGCCTTCCAGGAGCGTCACCTTCGCGCCGGCGCGCGCCGCGCCGATGGCGGCAGCCATTCCGGCGGGTCCTGCGCCGATGACAAGCACATTTTTCATGGCAGCTTTACCATTCCCTTCTCCCAGAGCTTCTCAAGAGACATCAGGATCCCGAACTTCGCGTGCGGGAAGGTCAGACCTCCCTGGAAATAGGCCGCGTAGGGCTCTCTTAAGGGGCCGTCCGCGGAGAGCTCGATGGATGCGCCCTGCACAAAAGCGCCCGCCGCCATAATGACCTCGCTGTCATAGCCGGGCATCGCCCAGGGCTCCGGCCGCACGTAGCTGTCCACGGGAGCGCCGGCCTGGATCCCTTCGCAGAAGAGGCAGAGGCCCTCCCGGCTTCCGAGCTCGACCGCCTGGATGATGTCCGTCCGCGGCTCGCTGCCAGACGGGGTCACCTTAAAGCCCAGGCCTTCATAGAGATTCGCGGCAAAGACCGCTCCCTTGAGGGCAGCCGCCGTCACACACGGCGCAAGGAAAAAGCCCTGGAAGAACGATCTTGATACGCCCAGCGACGGGCCGACCTCCGCGCCGAGTCCGGGCGCCGTGAGCCTGCAGGCCGCATTCTCCACGCACTCCTTTGTCCCGGCGATATATCCGCCCGTCACGGCAAGTCCGCCGCCCGGGTTTTTGATCAGCGACCCGACGACCATGTCCGCCCCCACGTCGGAGGGCTCGAGCCGCTCGACAAATTCTCCGTAGCAGTTGTCGACCATGCAGATGACGTTCGGATTCGTCTCCTTTACGCGGCGGATCGCCGCGCCGATCTTTTCCACTGAGAGCGACGGGCGCGTGAGATATCCGCGGGACCGCTGGATCTCGACCAGCTTTGTCTTTTCGCTGATGCCGCTGCCGATCGCGTCAAGGTCAAAGTCCCCCTCCGGCGTAAGGCCGATCTCCCGGTAGGTGACGCCGTACTCCGCAAGCGACCCTCTCGACGGGCGGATCCCGATCACCTCCTCGAGGGTGTCATAGGGTTTTCCGCTGATGGAGACCATCTCGTCCCCGGGCCGCAGGCACGATGAGAGCGCCAGAGAGAGGGCGTGCGTGCCGCAGGTGATCTGCGGACGGACCAGTGCCGCCTCGGTGTGGAAGGTGTCCGCGTAGACGCCCTCCAGCGCGTCTCTCCCCGCGTCGCTGTATCCGTAGCCGCTGCCCGGCGCGAAATGCTCCGCGCTGACCCGGTTTTTCTGCATGGCGCCAAGCACCTTCATCTGGTTAACTTCCGCGGTCTCATCGATCACGTCGAATCGGTCCCGGAGGCCCAAAAGAACGCTCTCCCCGTACTCCAGGACCTCGCGTGAGATCCCCATGCTCCGGTAATATTCACTGATTTGTGTCATTGTGTTAGAATTTCCTTTTCCCGTAATATTTTAAGCATAGAAGCAAGAATATCGTCTTCGCACGCAAAGTCCGGTCTGTAGAGACGGATCACGTCCCGCTCGCGCCGAAACCAGGTCAGCTGCCTTTTCGCGAAGTGCCGGGTGTTCCGCTTGATGAGGCGCACCGTCTCTTCCCGGTCCGTTTCGCCCTCCAGAAAGCCGAGCATCTCCCGGTATCCGATCCCCTTCATGGATCCGTCCTCCCGGGTCAGGCCCAGGGCTTTAAGGCCTCTCACCTCTTCCTCCAGGCCATCCTCCAGCATCCTGTCCACGCGCTCGTCGCAGCGCCCGTACAGCGCCTCCCTGTCGTCGTCAAGCACGAAATAGGCGAAGCTAAACGGCGAGGTCTTTGCCCTCTCCCGCTCGTTGTGCTCTGAGATCAGAGCGCCGGAGGAGCGGTGAAATTCCAGGGCGCGGATGGTCCTGCGGCGGTTGTGCGGATGGATCTGCCGCGCGCTCTCAGGATCCGCGGCGGCAAGCAGCGCGTGCAGCGCCTCGTCCCCGTTCGCGTCGGCATATTCTTCGAGATACCGGCGGTAATCCGGATCCTCCTGGGTCTCTGTAAAGTCGATGTCATAGAGCACGGACTGAATATAGAAGCCGGTCCCTCCCGTCAGGATGGGCAGATGTCCTCTGCCGGCGATATCGGCGATGCACTCTTTCGCCATTGACTGGAACCTTACAACGTCGAAGGGTTCCTTCGGATCCAGAACGTCGATCAGGTGGTGCGTCACGCCCTCCATCTGCTCCGGCAGGATCTTCGCGGAACCGATATCCAGCCCGCGGTAGACCTGCATGGAATCCGCGGAGATGATCTCCCCGTCCGCCGCTTTGGCAAGGCGCAGGGAAAGAGCCGTCTTTCCGACAGCCGTCGGGCCGGTCAGGATGACGAGCGGCTGCTTTTTATTCTCTTTTTCTGCCATCTGCCATCCGCCTCCCCCTGCCGGTGCCGGAGCGCTCAGACGATACGCCTGAACTTCTTCTCCAGCTCTGTTTTTGTCATCTCTATGATCGTCGGCCGCCCGTGCGGGCAGTTATACGGATTCTCCAGCGAGAGGAGCTCGCTGATCAGGGCGTCCGCCTCCTGCACGCTCATCCGGCTGTTCCCCTTGACGGCGCTCTTGCAGGCCATCCCGGCAAGCTTCATGTAGAGCAGGTCCGCCGCGGGGTCTCCGCCGGCATCCCTCAGCTGGTCAAGCATCTCCGCAAACAGCTCCGCGTCGGTAAAGCCGTAGAAATTCGCGGGGACGGCGCTGATCGCGTAGTCCGTGCCTCCGAAATGTTCGATCTCAAAGCCGATCTTTTTAAATTCTTCCTGATATTTTTCGAGAAGGGCCGCCTCCTGCATCCTGAGCGTCAGCAGAATGGGCGGGCTCACCATCTGGCTCGTGAAGGTCTTTTCCTTCATGGCGGCGCAGAGCCGCTCGTACATGACCTTCTCGTGTGCCGCGTGCTGGTCGATGATATACAGGCTGTCCTTGTATTCGACGATCCAGTAGGTATCGAAGACCTGACCGATCAGCCGGTGCCCGGCCGCGCCCTCGGGCGTCAGCAGGGTGTCCCCGAAGAGCTCCATCTGGCGCGTGTCCGGCGCCTTCTGTTCGGGCTGTGGTGCCTTCTGTTCAGGCTGCGGCGCCTTCTTTTCAGGTTCCGGTGCTTTCTGTTCGAGCTGCGGTGCCTTCACTTCGGGTTCCGGTGCTTTCTGTTCGGGCTGCGGTGCCTTCACTTCGGGTT
>CAJOLD010000093.1 GCA_905235435.1 uncultured Lachnospiraceae bacterium | reverse complement strand
CCATTCCTTGTCCTTCTTTACTGTGTTGAAGGAATTGCTTCCTCAAAAATAAAACTTTTTTGAATTTTCAAGGCTGTTTCACTGTTCAGTTGTCAATGTACATCCGCCGCCGTTTATCGGCGACAGCTTGATTAGTCTATCACTTTCGCATAGACCTGTCAAGAACTTTCTTTTTTGTTTTTTCAAAAAAGAAAACGGAGAAAGAGGGATTTGAACCCTCGCGCCGCGCTAGCGACCTACACCCTTAGCAGGGGCGCCTCTTCGACCTCTTGAGTATTTCTCCGAGCCCGAATATATGGGTAATATTCATTTGGCGTTACTTCCCCCTGAAGGGAGAAGCATCATTTATTATATGCGTTTCAAAGCAGTTTGTCAACGGATTTTTCGGATGTTCCCGCGCCCTCTTTGCCCGCATTTTCACTGCTTTTTTCCGCCTGCGGTTCCTGCCCGATCGTTTCCCGGATCACGTACTGCGGAGAGTTGCTGATCGTCATGATCACCTTGCCCACATAGTCCCCGATAATGCCCAGCATCAGGAAGATGATCCCCGCTACGATCAGGGTCAGGCACATCTGCGAGGACCAGCCGACCTGCACGCTCGGATCGATCAGCTTGCGGATGAGGACGATGACGGCGGCGACAAAGCCGGTGATCGAGAACAGGACGCCGAACCAGGTCGCCAGCTGCAGGGGAATGGTCGAGTAATCCATGAACGACATGAAGAGCTTCACGGATTTCCGGAAGGTATAATTGGACTCCCCGTACTCGCGCTTATAGTGTTCCACCTCCACGTCGGCGAGGTTCCGCGTGGTCCTCGCGAACAGGAGCTGGATGAAGGTGTCGTTGCCCCTGTAGTTTTTGATCTCATCGATCACGTACCGCCTGGCCGCCCAGAAGCTGCTCATCTCGACGTCCTTCGGCCTGTCCACCAGCCGAAAGAGCAGGAACTGGCTGATCGCGCCGGTAAAGTTTTTGAAGGCGGAGTGCTGGCGCTTCTTATAGCATCCGAAGACCACGTCCGGCCCCTCCTCGAGCTTATCGAGCAGGACCCTGATCTGGTCCGGGCGGTTCTGCAGATCATCATCCATCCCGACGACGATCTCCCCCTTCACGTACTGGAGGCCGGCCATGATCGCGGCGTGCTGGCCGAAGTTCCTGGCCAGGTTGACGCCCGTCACGTTCGGATATTTCTCCGTCACGCGGCGGATGGCATCGAAGGTCCCGTCCTTTGAAAAGTCGTTGACCAGGACCATCTCGCACTCATATTCTTCCCAGCCCGCAAAGGCCTCCATGCAGAGATCGGCGACCGTCTCTATGGTCTTTTCCGAGTTATAGCAGGGTATTACAACTGAAACTAACATAGCGTTCTCCTAGACGACAGCAATGCGGATCCCGCCGAGGACTTCGTCCATGACGCGGCGGCATTCTTCTGCGGTGGCGCCTTCAATGATCAGCTGGCCGATGCGGTCCGCGCCGTTCGTCATGGGGCGCACCGCGTCTCCCTCTTTAATGTTAAAGGAAAGATCGACGACGCCGGGGGGCAGAGGATCCGGCACTTCGATCGCCGATACGGTCCCCGCCTCCTTCGCGGACAAAAGCCTCGTGACGCTCGCGCGCCGGGGCACCTGCGGTCCGCGGAACATTTCGCCGGGGTCGATGCCCATGGCGGTCTTTACGATCGCTTCGTAGTAGTCGATCCCGTAGTAGATGCCGACGGTGTCGGTGATGCAGGTTGCGCCCGCCCGGCAGGTCGCTTCTATCACATAGATTTCTCCGCCGCAGAGCATCAGATCGAGGTCCATGGCGCAGTTGTCAAATCCGAGGGCCCGGGCTGCCGCGCGGACCTGCTCCCGCACTTTTTCATCCAGCTCCGGATGGCCCCAGGGCACGTAGTGCCCGACCGGGAAGGGCGGATTGCCGTCCCTTGTGTCGTTCCCGAGGGGAAGGACGTAGACGGGCTCCCCGTTATAGATCATGGCCTCCGCGCCGAACATCTCCCCCTGGAGAAATTCTTCGACGATGCAGTAGTCCTGCTTCGTGGCGGCCATCGAGAAGGCAAAGCCGCGCTCCGCCTCCTCGGGGGTATCGCAGCGCATGATGCCGCGGCTCCCCATCTGGTCCACCGCCTTTACGATGACGGGGAAGCGAAGCTGCAAAAGCGCCTCCCGAAGCCCGGAGACGCTGC
The DNA here is from genome assembly GCA_905235435.1 of uncultured Lachnospiraceae bacterium. Lineage (GTDB taxonomy): Bacteria > Bacillota > Clostridia > Lachnospirales > Lachnospiraceae > CAMOKZ01. The sequence continues at coordinate 1,983 of CAJOLD010000093.1, read as the reverse complement.
TGACCTTTTTGTAGCGCGCCGTGTTCACGCCTCCGCGCGCGTACAGATCCTTCTCAAGGAGCTTGTTGGCGGCCGCCTCCGCGGCCTCTCTCCCCGGCCCCGGAAGGCCGAGCGCGGAGCACGCGGCGCCGAGCGACCGGATGCCGATGTCCATGCAGCAGGTCGCGATGCCCGAGGCCCCGCAGGCCTTTGCCGCCTCTGTGACGGCGTCCGGATCCGTGATGTCCGCCCAGATCACCTCGTCGGCATACTTGATGCCCTTGTAATCTCCGCGGATGGTCGCGGCACAGACCTTAAAGCCCAGCCTCCGCGCAGCCTCCATCAGGGGGATCTGCGAGTAGCTGGCGCCCAGTATCAGTATCGTTTTCGGCTGTTCCATTCCCCTACCCTTTTTCAATGACAGAGCCATACGGCTTATACAGCGCAGGCGCGGTGCCCCTTGGGGTCACCGCGCCGCGCGGGTTTTGATTTATCCTTTCACGCTCAGGCGCACCAGCGCCCGGTGAAGCTTCGCCTCCGCGATCTTATATTCGCGGTCGGTGAGGCCGCCCTTCGCGAGCATTTCTTCCGCGCGTCTCTTTGCCTCCGCGGCGCGATCCGCGTCGATATCCTCCTTCCACTCCCAGGTCGTTGCCAGGAGTTTACAGGTGCCGTTCATGACGACGAGCATGCCTCCGATGCAGGCCGCGGGCCGCACCGTGCCGTCCTCCAGCACAACGTGCGCTTCGCCCATGCCGATCGCGGTACACATGTCGCAGTGCCCCGCGAGGATCGCCATATCCCCGGTGATCGTTCGGCATACCACCCGCTGGACATCGCCCTCGAACATCATGCCGTCAGGCGTTCCTATCCGTAATGGGAAGGTATTCATCGGCCTCCTCCTTAATTCTTCTTGGCTTTCTCAAAAACATCATCGATCGTTCCGGCGAACAGGAAGCAGCTCTCCGGAATGTCGTCGCACTCGCCGTCCAGGATCATCCTGAAGCCGCGCAGCGTCTCCTTGAGCGGGACGTACTGCCCGGGCATGCCGGTGAACTGTTCCGCGACGGAAAAGCTCTGGGACAGGAATCTCTGGACCTTGCGGGCCCGGTTGACGGTCAGCTTATCTTCCTCGGACAGCTCGTCCATACCCATGATGGCGATGATATCCTGCAGCTCCTTGTAGCGCTGGATGACCTGCTGCACGCGTCTCGCGATCTCGTAATGCTCTTTTCCGACGACCTCCGGCGAAAGGATGCGGCTCGTGGAGTCGAGCGGATCGACCGCCGGGTAGATGCCCTGCGAGGCGATATCCCTGGAAAGGACCGTGGTGGCGTCCAGATGCGAGAACGTCGTCGCCGGCGCCGGGTCCGTCAGGTCATCCGCGGGGACGTATACCGCCTGCACGGATGTGATGGATCCCTTCTTGGTGGAAGTGATGCGCTCCTGCAGCTCGCCCATCTCCGTCGCCAGCGTGGGCTGGTAGCCGACGGCCGACGGCATGCGGCCGAGCAGGGCGGACACTTCGGAACCCGCCTGCGTGAAACGGAAAATATTGTCGATGAAGAGCAGGACGTCCTGGTTCTTCTCATCGCGGAAGTACTCCGCCATGGTCAGGCCGGAAAGGCCGACTCTCATACGCGCTCCGGGCGGCTCGTTCATCTGGCCGTAGACCAGGGCGGTCTTGTCGATAACGCCGCTCTCCTTCATCTCAAAGTAAAGGTCATTGCCCTCACGGGTACGCTCTCCGACGCCCGTGAAGACGGACAGGCCGCCGTGGGCCGTCGCCACATTGTGGATCAGCTCCATGATCAGGACGGTCTTGCCGACGCCGGCGCCGCCGAACAGACCGATCTTGCCGCCCTTCGCGTAGGGGCAGATCAGGTCGACGACCTTAATGCCGGTCTCCAGGATCTCCGTCGCGGGAGTCTGTTCCTCATAGGTCGGTGCCGGACGGTGGATCGGCCAGCGCTCCTTCGTCTCCGGTGCCGGAAGGTTGTCCAC
>CAJOLD010000092.1 GCA_905235435.1 uncultured Lachnospiraceae bacterium | reverse complement strand
GAACCTGAGCTCCTGCAAGTCCCCGCACCAGATGGAAGGCGCGATGATCAAGAGCTACTGGGCGGAGAAGGAAGGCATCGACCCGAAGAAGATCCGCACCATTTCCGTCATGCCCTGCACCGCCAAGAAGTTCGAGGCGAAGCGGCCTGAGATGAGCCACGACGGTCTGGCCGACGTGGACGCCGTCATCACGACCCGCGAGCTGGCCCGGATGATCAAGGAAGCGGGCATCGACTTCGTGAACCTGCCGGACGAAGACTTTGACAGCGTTCTGGGCGAGAGCTCCGGCGCGGGCACCATCTTCGGCGCGACCGGCGGCGTCATGGAGGCCGCGCTGCGCACCGTATACGAGAAGGTGACCGGCGCGACGCTGGATCCCGTGGAGTTCCACGAGGTTCGCGGTATCAAGGGCGTCAAGGAAGCCACGATCAAGGTCGGCGATCTGGACGTCAGCGTGGCTGTCGCGCACGGAACCGCCAACGCGGCGAAGCTGCTGGACAGCATCAAGCGCGGTGAGAAGAGCTACACCTTCATCGAGGTCATGGCCTGCCCCGGTGGCTGCGTGACCGGCGGCGGTCAGCCCATTGTGAACGCTCAGACCCGCATGGAGCTGGATCCCAAGGTGCTGCGCGCCAAGGCCCTCTACGACGAGGATGCCGGCAAGCCCATCCGGAAGAGCCACGAGAATCCGTCCGTCGCGGCGGCGTATGCGGACTATCTGGGAGAGCCGAACGGCCACAAGGCGCACGAGCTGCTGCACACGACCTACACGGCCCGTCCGAAGTATACCCGGTAAGGGTCGTGAAACGCTGATCTTTTTCAGATCGGCGTGAAGGGCTTGCGCCCTGCGGTCCGATTTATGGATAAAGATCGCTCCCCCGCGCTGCGGGGGAGCGATTATGTTTTGAGATGATCAGCCCCCGGCGCATGCGCCGGGGGCTGCTTCGGCAAAAAAACGCCCGCGTCCCGGACGGGACGGACGGGCGTTTTCGCGGAGCCGGATTATTCCGCGGGAATCTCTTCCTTCGCTTCCTCAGGCTCCTCAGCCGCTTCGATCTCCTCGACGGCTTCTTCTGCTTCTTTATTTTCTTCGAGCTCTTCGGCTTCCTCGATCTCCTCGGCCGCTTCGATTTCTTCGGCTTCCTCGGCGGCTTCCTCAGCTTCCTCGATTTCCTCCGCCTTTTCGGCTTCGAACGCCTCCTCGGCGGCCTCCTCGACCTCTTCGATCTCCTCGGCTTCTTCGGCCTCTTCGATCTCCTCGGCTTCTTCGGTCTCTTCGATCTCTTCGATTTCTTCGGCCTCGGCGGGCTCCTCGATATGCGCCTCCGCGCCGATCAGGATCAGGTCACCGTTGTCGCTGCGCAGGGGATCCGTCTCCTCCTTCAGCTTGTCCGCCATCTGCTGGCCGATGCGGGCCTTGAGATCGTCATTGGACCCGGAGAAGAGCTCCTCGCCGGCTCTGGAGGCGACGTCGCCCAGCGCGTCCATCAGCAGGCGGATCTGGTTGAGATAATAGTTGTAGCTCTCGGTGAAGGACTTCACGGACGCGCTGACGTATTCCTCGTTGCTCCTGCGGTTTTCCTGGATTTCATTTTCCAGATTGAAACGCTCGACCGCGGCATGGCGGGCAAAGGACTGCTCCTTTTCCGCCCTGTCGTCGTCGAATTCCTGATTCTTGCGGGTGTACAGGTCCTTCAGGCCTTCATATTCCGCGATGGAGGCGCCGAGCTGAGCCTTCAGCTGCTCGGACTCGGTCGCGGCGAGCTGCTCCTTCAGATCGGAAGCGCTCTTCTCGAGATCTGAAATCTTCCGACGGGCGGAATCGAGATCCTTTTTCAGATCGTCCCGCTCCTTCGCGATTTTGTCCTGCGCGCGCTTCAGCTCGCTGACGGTCGACTCGAGCTCCTGAATCTTTTTGCTCCCAAACATTTTCAAACCCTCCGTTTCTGACCTGGCAGCCCGGACACGCCGACGCGCTCCGGGAAACTCCGGCACATTTCTTAAGAATTAAGATAAATTATATCTCCTTTCAGGGCAGGACGCAAGTCAATCCGAAAAGTTTCATCAGGAATTCATCCTTCGGAGAGAAGCGCGGCTGAAGAAACGGCGGCAGTGCTTTTGTACAATCAGGGAGGAAACAGAAAATAATTCATGGCTTGAGAAGACCGGGAGAAATGTGATAAAATTTACTTTAACCGCTGAGAGGAGGAGAACGACGAATGCCGGAGATCAGGGAGCTCATTCGGGAAGGCAAGGGGAAACGGGTGTACGCGACGGACAATCCGGATCTGGCGGTCGTTTACTATAAGGATGAGGCCATGGCGTACCATGGCCTGAAGCGGGGACGGATCCTCGGCAAAGGGGAGATCAACAACGCCATCTGCGAGCATCTGTTCACGCTGCTCAAGGAGCAGGGAATCGAGAATCATTTCGTCCGCAAGCTGGACGCGCGGCAGAGTCTGGTGCTCCGGTGCGAGATGATGCCCTTCGCGGTGATCGTCCGGAACCGGGTGGCCGGCGGCATGCATACGCGCACGGGGCTCCCGGTCGGGATGAAGCTGGAACAGCCGGTGATCGAATTCGTGCTGAAGGAGAGCGAGATGGACGACGCGCTGGTCAACCACACGCATCTCCTGGCCATGAAGGCAGCCAGCATGGAGGAGATCGAGCAGATCCGGTATCTCAGCCGGAAGATCAACGACATTCTTTCCGCCTATATGAGCGAGATCGACATTGAGCTGATCGACTTTAAGATCGAATTCGGACGATACAAGGGAAAAATTCTGCTGGCGGATGAGCTGAGTCCGGACACGTCCCGTTTCTGGGACAGCAGGACGCACGAGCCGCTGGACATCGACCGGTTCCGGCGGGATCTCGGCGGCGTGCAGGAGGCGTATCAGGAAGTGCTGCACCGGATGATGGGAACGACGTTCTGAGAGAGGGAAAGGAAAAGCCGCGGAACGGAAGAATACGGGGAACGCCGATGCGGAAGGCACCCCGGCAGGGGGAAAGAAGATGAAGAGGTTTTTAAGCGCGGGCCTGGCAATGATGCTGGCCTTTTTTGCGTTTTCGGGGGCTTTTGCGGCAGAATCCGATTTTCCGGAGCTGAATGAGGACGGGTTCCTGGACGACGGAGAGTTCGTCTTTGAGGATGATGCGGCCGGACTCTGGCGCTACGCCAGCAGCACTCTGTGGGTTGAGGTCCGGCGGTATGTGCAGGAGAAGCCGGCCCGCACCTGGTACGAGGCGGAGATCCGGTGCGCGGAGGGAAGCGACGGCCCGCGCATGATTCCGGCGGATCCGGAAAAGTGGATGACCAAAAACAATTATCCGCACAAGGTGGCGCGGATGAACCAGACGGTCATTGCCGTCAGCTCGGACTACGCCTGGCAGCGGTACAAGCAGAAGACCAGAATGGGCGTGATTATCCGGGACGGAAAAGTCTGGTCCGAGAAGACCTGGAAGAAAGGCGCGGCGAAATTCCCGAATCTGGACACGCTCGCGCTTTTCCCGGACGGGGATATGCAGGTCTTCGACTGCGACGAAAAGACCGCGCAGGAATACCTGGATATGGGCGCGCGGGACGTGCTTGCCTTCGGCCCGTGGCTGATCCGGGACGGCGAGGTCAATGAGGCGGGGCTGAAACAGTACGGCAAGAGCAAGGCCGAGCGGGTCGCCGTGGGTATGACGGAAAAGGGACACTACTGGTTCATGATGCTGGAGGGACGCATCAAGCGCAGCAAGGGGGACGGGATTACCTTCCTGACGGAGAAGCTGCTGGAGAAGGGATGCCGGACGGCCTTCAATCTGGACGGCGGCCAGACCGCCTGCATCGTATTCATGGGACATCAGCTGTGCAAAATGGACGACAAGCACAACAAGGCGTCCCGAACGACCGCGGAGATTCTCGGCGTGGGAACCAGCCCGCTGGTCCGGTCGCTCGACGACCCGTGGTAAAATCAAAGCTCCGGGGCCATTTGGATATTGCCAAAGCCTTGACAGATATGATATACTGACCAAGATGCGCCGTGCGCATCAGAAGGATTTGCGCAAAGAGCCGCAGGAAGGACAGAGATCAGATGGAATACATTTATGAGAAGCTTTCCAGCAACAAAGCGAAGCTGAGTTTTACCTTTACCGCCGAGGAATTTGACGAGGCCATGCGCCAGGCGTTCCT
>CAJOLD010000091.1 GCA_905235435.1 uncultured Lachnospiraceae bacterium | reverse complement strand
ATGCCCTGCAGCACGAGGTTGGGCTCGTCCTCGGCAAAGCAGCCGTATTTCGCGTAGATATCCTCGAGCACGTTCCAGAGCGTCTTGCCCTGCAGGCGGTAGTAGGCGGCCGCTTCGGCCACCAGCATGCCGGCGCTGATGCCGTCCTTGTCGCGGATGTCCTCGCAGGCGGCGTAGCCGACGGATTCCTCATAGCCGAAGAGATACCGGTATCCGTTCTCGTGGAGGAAGGGGATCCTCCCGCAGATATTCTTAAAGCCGGTCAGCGCTTCGAACATTCTGACCCCGTGATCCTCCGCGATAATGCTGCTGAGGGAACTGGTCACGATCGATTTGACCATGGCGCCGTTCTCCGGCAGGGTCCCGGCGCTCTGATGTCCCTCCAGGATATAGTTCACGAGGATATAGCCGGTCTGGTTGCCGTTCAGCGGGATATACTCGCCCTTGTCGTTGCGGATCTCAATGGCAAAGCGGTCGCTGTCAGGATCCGTCGCCATCAGAAGCTCCGCCCCCGTCCGGCGGCCCAGCTCCTCACTCATCGCAAAGGCTTTGGGATCCTCGGGGTTCGGATAGCCGACGGTGGTAAAATCCGGATCCGGATCGCGCTGCTCTTCCACGATATGCCAGTTCGTAAAGCCGCGCTCTTTAAGCATCCTGGCGAACGGGACAGAGCCTGCTCCGTTCAGCGGTGTGTAGACGAGAGGAATGGAAAGATCCAGCTCGTCCCCGCTGTGGATCGCAAGGCTTTCAACCTTGTCCAGATACTCCCTGTCATAGCTTTCCCCGAGCACGCAGATGAGGCCGGCGCGCGCGCCTTCCTCAAAGCTGCCGTACCGGATCCCGGAGAAATAATCGAGCGCGCTGATGCAGGCGTACATCGCGTCCGCGATATCGCTGGACACCTGGCAGCCGTCCTCCCAGTAAGCCTTGTATCCGTTATATTCCTTCGGGTTATGCGATGCCGTGATATTGATGCCGGAAATGGTATGGAGCCTGCGCACCATGAAGGCGAGCTCCGGCGTCGGGCGAAGATCCGGGAACACGTAGGCCTTTATTCCGTTCGCCGCGAAGATCCCGGCCGCCATCTGGCTGAACTCCTTTGAAAAATGCCGCGGATCGTGGGCGATCACAACGCCGCGGTCCATCGCCTCCTGCCCGTAGGTTTTGATGAAATCGGCAATGCCCTGTGTCGCGCGGGCTACCGTCAGACGGTTCATACGGTTGGTCCCCGCTCCCAGCTTGCCGCGAAGGCCCGCGGTCCCGAAGGCAAGATCCTGATAAAACCGGTCCTCGATCTCTGCCGCGTCCCCTTCGATCGCGGCAAGCTCTGCGCCAAGCGGGTCGCTCGCGGGAAGCTGCTCTTTCCAGTACTGATATCTCTCTCCTGCATTCATATCCGTACCCCTCCTCTCCGTTCATAATAGGTAAACTCATTATATCATGAAGGACATGTGATTGACACAAAAACCAAATCTTCCTATAATAAGGCGCAGTTAATAAGGGCAGCTAAGATGTGATCATTTGGGAGGGCGTCCGCCATGGCATACAAACGAATACTGACCATACAGGATATCTCGTGCGTCGGGCAGTGTTCCCTGACCGTCGCCCTGCCGGTTTTGTCCGCCGCCGGGCACGAGACCGCCGTCCTTCCGTCGGCTGTCCTGTCCACGCACACGGCGCCGGGGTTCGGCGATTTTACCTTCCGCGACCTCACGGACGATATCCCCTTAATTGCCGCGCACTGGAAGAAACAGAAGATCACCTTTGACGCGGTCTACACCGGCTATCTCGGGAGCGCGAAGCAGATCGGGTATGTAAAGGACCTGCTGGATACGTTCTCCGGGAAAGAGATGACTGTGTTTGTGGATCCCGCCATGGCCGACGACGGCGTGCTCTATACCGGCCTGGATGAAGGCTATGTAAAAGAAATGCGCAGCCTTGCGGCCGCGGCTGATCTCATCCTGCCCAATATCACGGAGGCCTGCCTGCTCACCGGCATCAGGTACCGCGAGACCTATGAGGAAAATTATATCGATGAACTTCTCCGGGGGCTTATGGGGCTCGGCGCGAAGAATATCATCCTGACAGGCGTCAGTTACAATGAGGGCTCTACCGGCATCGCCGTTCTGGAGGAAGGCCGAAGATCCTGTTATACACACAGGAAACTGAAGAGAAGCAGCCACGGGACGGGAGACGTTTTCGCCTCCGCCTTCGTCGGCGCGTACATGAGAGGAAGATCTGCTTATGACGCCGCGAAGATCGCGGCAGATTACACACTGAAATGTATTGAGAACACGGCTGACGACCCGTCGCACTGGTACGGCGTAAAGTTTGAACCTGTTCTTCCGTACTATATCGGGAGCCTGCAGTAAAGGAGAAGAAAATGCTGAACCAGTTTTCAAGAACGCAGCTTCTGCTCGGGAGCGACGGCATGGACCGGCTCTTTAACGCCCGCGTCGCCATCTTCGGCATCGGCGGCGTCGGCGGATATACGGTCGAAGCCCTCGCGAGGAGCGGCGTCGGCGCGCTGGACCTGATCGACGATGACAAGATCTGCCTTACCAACCTCAACCGCCAGCTGCTCGCCACGCGCAAAACGGTCGGAAAGTACAAGGTGGACGTCGCCGAGGAGCGGATCCTGGAGATCAACCCGAAAGCCGTGGTCCGGACATACAAGACCTTCTATACGCCGGAGACAGCCGGCGACTTTGATTTCTCCGAGTATGACTATATTGTCGATGCCATCGACACGGTGACCGGAAAGATCGCCCTGGTCATGCAGGCGAGGGAAACGGGCACGCCGATCATCAGCTGCATGGGCGCCGGCAACAAGATGGATGCCTCCGGCTTTATGGTAGCCGATATCTATGAGACCGAGATGTGCCCGCTGGCCAAGGTCATGCGGCGCGAGCTGCGCCGCCGCGGGGTGGACAGGCTCAAGGTCGTCTACTCAAAAGAGCCGCCCCTCACCCCGCTGGACGACATGACCATCTCCTGCAGGACGAACTGCATCTGCCCTCCCGGCACCGCCAGAAAGTGCACGCAGCGCCGCCAGGTCCCGGGGAGCAACGCATTCGTTCCCTCCGTCGCCGGGCTGATCATTGCGGGCGAGATCGTGAAGGATCTCTCCGGCTGGACGCCGCAGCAGTAAAAACCGTTACGCGCGGCTTATTCTGTAACAAGTGAATCGCTGTTGATGGGGAAGGTGAAATACGTATTCGTATAGGGCTCATCTTCCAGCGTAAAATGCCACCACTCCTCGACAAGCGGCTTAAACCCGTGGCCAAGCATCGCCTCCCTGAGGATCATGCGGTTCTCATACTGCTCGTCCGTGATGTCGGTGTAGTCAGGATGGCTGAGCTCGCCGAAATAGTCGAAGGTGCCGCCCATGTCCACCTCGCGCTCGGTCTTCATGTCAAAGAGGGTGAGGTCCACGGTGCTTCCGCGGCTGTGGCCGGAGTGCTCTGCAATGTAGCCCTGCGGGAAGAGCACGTCCTTTTCCAGCTCCGGATAGAAATATTCCTTCATGCGCACATCGTCCGTATCCAGCGCCCAGTTCATAAAGTTGGTCACGGCCTTCTGGGGCCGGTACGCGTCAAAGATCTTCAGCCGGTATCCTTTGGAGACCAGCTCGTCACTTACCTCTTTCAGCGCGGCGGCAGCCTCCTTTGTCAGAAAAGCCAGGGGCTCTTCATAGCCGTCGATCCGGTCGCCCACGAAATTGTAGGTGGAGTAATAGCGGATCTCCAGGATGGCATCGGGGACCGCATCGCTGAGCAGTACAAAATCAGACGCATCGTCGGACAAAATAATTTCTTCTTCCTCCTCGGCTGCGGCACTCACGTTTGCGCCGTGGCAGATGCCAAACAGGCAGAAAAGCACCAGGGCCGCAAGGATCATCGCGGCGCGTCTGCCGCTTCGCTTATCAACTCGTTTCATTTGAGATTCCTCCCTCCATTTTAAGATATCAGGCAGCGAGATCCTCCTCTTCCTCCGCGCCGGGAAGTCCGATCTTGCTTACGCCTTCACCGTAGATGGTCGCCCAGTCATTCGCCATGGAGATGGCGGTCCAGCCCTGGCTCTCTACCTCTTCATAGTAGCCTGCGGCCCTTTCATCACTTCCGTATTCCCGCTCGGTATCGTCGCACACAACGAAGAAGCCAAGACCTTTATGGTCCGGATTTCCCTGCGTGTAATTGAGCATG
>CAJOLD010000090.1 GCA_905235435.1 uncultured Lachnospiraceae bacterium | reverse complement strand
CTTCCTGATCACCGACCGGGACGGGATCCCCTCCAGAGACGGCATCTTCGGGAACCGCTGCGGCGTTCCCGCCCTCTGCGCCATGTACGCGCGCGCAAAAGGACTGCCCGAAGAGCAGGTCGACGGAAAGACCGTCTTCGCGGCCGTTGGCCGGGGCGACCCGGACGCCCTCCGAAGCCTGGAGCGCTACGCGCGCGAGATCGCGGTCCAGATCTTCAATTTCCAGAACCTCTACGACCCGGACCTGATCGCCATCGGCGGCGGCATCAGCGCCCAGCCCGCCCTTCTGCCCGCCATCCGCGGACAGCTGGATGGTCTTTACGCGGACTGCCCCTACCCTGTCACCCGGGCACAGATCACGACCTGCAAATATCAAAACGACGCAAATCTGTACGGTGCCTATCGCAGCTATATCGCCTTCAGTCCTTCAGCCTGATCCTGACAGGCAGCACATACTGCGGCTCCGGCCCGGCCCCTTCCGGGCCGGGCGTTTTTTTGTCATCCGCGCCCGGACTTCCTGCGGCAGGGCTTCCCGCGCCCGGGCTTCCTGCGGCAAGGCTCCCTGCGGTAAGGTTTCCTGCGGCAAGGCTGCTCTGCAGGGCGCCGAGAAGACTGCTCTGCCTGGCCGCCTCCTCCTGCCGCTTTGCGCGGTACTCTTTCGGCGTGACTCCCCTCTCCGCCTTGAACGTCCTGTTGAAATAGCTCGGATCGGAAAAACCGCATTCCAGGGCGATGTCACTGATCTTTTTCCCGGTGCCCGCGAGCATTTCCGATGCCTTCAGGATCCGGTATCTTTTCAGATACTGGATGGGCGAGAGCTCGATGGTGCTGCGGAAGCAGCGCAGGCATTCGCTCTCGCTGAGGGACGCGCTGGCCGCGATCTCCTCTATCGTGAGCGGTTCGGCGTAATTTTCGATGATAAACTGCAGCATCTGCCGGATACGCGCGCTGTCGCGCAGATTCTTGGGCGAATTTTTGAGCAGCGCGACCGGATGATTGCTGTATATAAGGAAGATCAGCTCCGACAGATGATTCCGGACCCGGAATTCGAAGCCGGGCTCATTCGCCGCTCCCTCCTGCCAGGCCGCTTCGATCTCCTCCTGCGCTTTGGCGTGCCAGGGCTGCCTGCCGTCAAAGACAAGGCTCCGCGGCCCGTTTTTGATGATGGGCTGCAGATATTTCTCCCAGTAGACGCTGTCGAGACCGCCCGCGATCAGCCGCGGGGAAAAGACCATGGAATGAAAGCGGCAGCCGGTGCCCCTCACCCCGCGCGCTGCGTGCATCACGTTGGAATTGATAAACAGCGCCTGCCCCTCGTGCAGGCTGTATTTTTCGCGGCCCGCGAACAGGGTCGTCTCGCCGTGCTCAACATAAATGCACTCTAATTCATCATGCCAGTGCCAGACAACGGACATATGCTCCAGGTCGTCATGATAGAAGGCGATGGGGAACTGTGTAGTGCCCCGGGAGATCAGCTCCTCACCCTCGGAACTGATGCTGTAAGTATCGAGACTGCAGGGGGAAATCGACATAAAAATCCTCCTTTTGGCGATATTGTCCTATAAATGCGAACGGAAAGTCCTACAATCCTTGCGTTATCGATGCTATAATCCTAACACGTCGGGAGGTAATGTGCAAGGATCGCAGGAGCGTCAGCGCAGCCCCCGGCAGAGAAAAATATTATTTTACATGAAAGGAGGAATCTATCGATGAAGCGTCTTTTCACCAGTCACATTTATTTTGGAAGGCTTGCAAACAGAACAGATGATTTTCTGGATCAGAGCAATGAGGACATGAACGTGCGCCCGACCATGTTCAGATGGTTCGGCGGGATGCATGACATGGAATCCACCTTCATCCTGCAGATGATGTGATCATCACCGCGGGAACTGATAGATGGCCTGCCGCTCTGCGGCAGGGCTGATACAGAAAAAGCCGGTACGGCCCCAGGGCTGTCCGTGAAATAATAAAATGATCCTGCCCGGTCAGCAATGACCGGGCGGCGTTATTTTTAATAAAAACATAATAATCTCTGCGTTTAAAAGCTTAACTGTTTACGTACATGGTGATATAATATCACCCGTAAGGATATTTACAGTTCCCATTAAAAAATTATTTAAGAAAGGATCTGAAATATGAAGAGGAGAGTATTACTGACAAGTCTTATTGCCGCTGCGGCGGTATGCTGTCTCGCAGTTCCTGCAGCAGCAGAAACATTCACTTCATCCGACGGCGTCTTTTCCATCGAGCTTCCGGCCGATGATTGGAAAGAAATGAACGATCCCGCATCCTGGGTCGCACTCAGCGACGGCTCGAACGTGATCACTGTCGACCATTATTCAAACGGTGAAAAGCTTCCGGAGATCAAGGTAGCCGATGACCATTATGTCAATGTTTATGAGGCTGCTTTCTCAACGCAGAACGAAGTTTTCATCATCACCGGTTATGTTGTGGATGCTGATGAGATCCCGGAGATCGCCAATTCCATTATTACGGCAAAGGTCCTGAAATATGATACCAAGATGAAGGTCAATGCCGCCTCGCAGCAGCAGACCTCGTCTGATTATACGATCGCTGCCTTAGACAAGACCATGTACGTGACCACGGACAGCCTGAATATAAGAAGCGGCTGCTCCACGAACGACCAGATCGTCGGTTCCCTGGTCTACGGCGATTCCGTCCATGTGACCGGCAGCGTCCAGCAGGGCGGCAAAGATTTCGGCTGGTATCAGATCCAGTTCAACAACGGAACAGGTTATGTATCTGCTTCCTATCTGTCTGACTCCGCTCCCGCAGAGAAATCGGATGCGAAAAAAGCTGCCAACGGCATCACGTTTACCGGTACTGCAACGACCGTTTATGCCATGTCCGGAACAGCCGTTACCATTTACAAGGCGTCAGACGGCAACTGGTATGACGCAAACGGAACACTGTTCACATGGATCACCAGCGACAAGCTTTCCAACGCGGGCGGTGATTCCTTCACGACCAACAAACCGGCCGACTCTTCAAGCGGTATCACTCCTGTAGAGTCCTTCACCGCATACTGGCTGAACGGAAACGGCGAGACGCTGACAAAATACAGCGACGGGTCCTACTACTCAGACAGCTGGGTCCAGTACTATGATGCCGGCGGCGGAGCATTTGCAGGCGCTGACGGATCTACGCTTTACAGCACGATGCCGGAGGTCGGCACCGCCGGTGGAAGCCTTGTTCACGGCCTTGAATCCCAGGGTTCCAGAAGACCGGTCGAGATCACTTCCGATGACGGAGATGTCTATTATGATCAGTCCGGCACGACCTACTATCAGCTTGATGACGGAACATACGTCGACAGCAACGGAGACGTATTCGACGTTGTCTGGTAATCAATTAACTTTCCCGGCGCACCGTGGTGCCGGTGATATGTTCATAGTATTTCAGAAGGGCAGAGTGATCACTCTGTCCTTCTCCATTATTATGGAGCCACTGGAACATCTCCTGCACAGCGCAGGTCAGGAGCATGGGCGCGCCGATGCCGTGGCCGGTGTCGAGGGCGTTGTTTAGATCTTTGATGTGCAGGTCGATCTTAAAGCCCGGCTTAAAGTTCCCGTCCAGCATCATCGGGACCTTGGCGTTCATAACGGCGGAGCCGGCGAGGCCGCCGCTGATGGCGGACAGGACTTTTTCGGGATCTACGCCGGCCATGGTCGAGAGGGACCAGGCCTCCGCACAGGCGGCGATATTTGCCGCTACGATGATCTGGTTCGCAAGCTTTACGGTATTGCCGGCGCCCACCTCATCGCCGCAGTGCACCGCGGATGCGCCGAGCACGCCGAGCAGATCCTGATACTTGTCAAAGAGGTCCCTCGGGCCTCCGCACATGATGGACAGGGTCCCCGCGATCGCGCCCGGCTCGCCGCCGGATACGGGGGCGTCCATCATACGGACGCCGATCTTTGCGCACTCTTCCGCGATGGCTCTGGATTCCAGCGGCGCGATGGAACTCATATCGATCAGATCAAGACCGGGCCTTGCGCCCTCCGCGATGCCCCCCGCGCCAAAGACAGCGTCGCGCACATCGGGCGAGTTAGGCACCATGGTGATGACCACATCGCTCCCCGCGGCCACATCCGCGCTGCTTTTCCCGCGGGCCGCGCCGCAGGAGACCACATCGTCCAGCGCGTCTTTGGAATGCGGCGTAAAGGCCGTCACCTCATAACCGGCTTTCAGCAGATTCTTGCACATGGGCCG
>CAJOLD010000089.1 GCA_905235435.1 uncultured Lachnospiraceae bacterium | reverse complement strand
GCGGCAGCGCGTGAAAAAGGGCAGGTGCGCACCGAGGGCAAGGACTACGTGGTCCAGGACGGGGATGTCATCCTGTTCAGGTTCAACGTCTGACAGACCGGGGAGGAGAGCGCGTGGACGCCATTCGATTCCCCCATCTGGGGATCAGCCTGGAGCATGTGGGCAGATCCTTCTCCATCGGGGGGTTCACGATCGCATATTACGGGATCATTGTCGCGGCGGCAATGCTCTGCGGCATCCTGCTGGCCCTGCGCATCGCGCGAAAGACCGGGCAGGATCCGGACAGTTACTTTGATCTCGCGATCATCACGGTGGCTGTCGGCGTGGTCGGCGCCCGCCTGTATTATGTGATTTTCAGCTGGGATTATTACAGCCGGGAGCCTCTGCAGATCCTGAATCTGCGGGCGGGCGGCCTTGCCGTCTACGGCGGGGTGATCGCCGGGACCATCACGGCGGTCCTCGTGGCCCGGCATAAAAAATTAAAGCCGCTTGGCGTGCTGGATACCGTCATCCCGGGCGTGGCCCTGGGGCAGGCGATCGGGCGCTGGGGGAATTTCTTCAACAGGGAGGCGTTTGGCCGCTATACGGACAGCCTGTTTGCGATGGAGCTTCCCGCGGATGCGGTCCGCGCCGGCGAGATCACGCAGGAGATGCTGGAAAACGCGGTGACGAAGGGCGGGCTCCTCTGTATAAGAGTCCATCCGACGTTTCTGTATGAATCGGTCCTTGATCTTGCGGTCATGGCCATCCTGCTGCTTTTCACCTTCCGCGCCAAGCGGGGCAGGGCACGGCAGGACGGGGATGTCTTCCTGCTTTATCTTGTCCTGTACGGGACCGGCCGCTTCTTTATCGAAGGGCTCCGGACCGACCAGCTGCGGATCGGGCAGAGCGGGATCGCGGTATCGCAGCTTCTTTCCGCGGTGTTTGTCTTTGGAGGGATCCTGATCCTCATCCTCAGACACCGGAGAGCAAAGTGACATTTTTTTAAACGCGCGGGGGCGCAGGGGAGGAATAAATATATGGCAGCATCAGATGTCGGGATCGATCTGGGAACATCCAGCATCCTGGTCTATGTAAGGGGAAAGGGCGTCGTGCTCAAGGAGCCGTCGATCGTGGCTTTTGACCGGGATTCCGGCAAGGTAAAGGCGATCGGGGAGGAAGCGCGGCTGATGCTCGGAAGGACGCCGGGCAATATCGTGGGCATCCGCCCTGTTCAGCACGGCATCATTTCAGATTATATCGTGACGGAGCAGATGCTCCGCTACTTTATCCAGAAGGCGGTGGGCCGCCTCTCGTTCCGCAAGCCCAGGGTGAGCATCTGCGTACCCTGCTCGGTCACGGAGGTCGAGCGCAAGGCGGTGGAGGACGCTGCCTTCCAGGCGGGCGCCAGGGAGGTGGAGCTGATCGAGGAGCCGATCGCTGCCTGCATCGGCGCGCAGATCGACATCTCCAGGCCCAGCGGGAACATGATCGTGGATATCGGGGGCGGCACGAGCTGCGCGAGCATCCTGTCCATCGACGGGATCGTGGTCAGCAGGTCCATCCCCATCGGCGGCAATGAGCTGGACGAGGCGATCGTCAAATACGTCAAGAACGTGTACAACCTTGTGATCAGCGAGCAGGCTGCCGAGGAGATCAAGATCATGATCGGGACTGCCTACGAGCGCCCGGAGCAGATCACCATGGACGTCAGCGGCAGAGATATCATCACCGGCCTTCCCAAGACGGTCAAGATCACGAGCGAGGACACCCGGCAGGCCATGAAGGACTGCGTCGGGCAGATCGTGGATCTCGTGCACAGCGTGCTGGAGCGCACGCCGCCGGAGCTTGCCTCCGACGTGGTGCAGCGGGGCATCGTCCTGGTCGGCGGCGGAGCCCTTCTCGGCGGGCTCGAGGAGCTGATCGAATCAAAGACGGGCGTCAACACGCTGACCGCCGAGGACCCGATGACGGCACTCGTCAAGGGAGCCGGACTCTACATGGAGCTTATGTCGGATGGAAATTATTGAGGGCTTTGTAGACCATATTATATACAGGAGCGCGGAGAACGGGTATACGGTGCTCGTGCTCGTCTGTGACGGGGAGGAGATCACCTGCGTGGGGACCCTCCCTGCTTTGTCAGAGGGGGAGCAGATCGTCGCCAGGGGCGCCTACACGGAGCATGCCGCCTACGGGAGGCAGTTTAAGATCAGCGTCTATGAGGAGAAGCCGCCGGGGGACGCTGCCTCCATGGAGCGCTATCTCGGGTCCGGCGCCATAAAGGGCATCGGCGCGGCGCTGGCCGCGCGGATCGTAAAAAAGTTCGGCGATGAGACCTTCCGCATCATCGAAAATGAGCCGGAACGCCTGGCGGAGGTGAAGGGGATCAGCCAGAGGAAGGCGGTCGAGATCGCGGAGCAGATGGAAGAGAAGAAGGATATGCGCGGCGCCATGATCTTTCTGCAGCAGTTCGGCATCTCCAACAACCTTTCCGTCAAGCTCTATCAGCGCTACGGTTCCGACATCTACCGAGTGATCCGGGAGAACCCTTATCAGCTGGCGGACGAGGTGACCGGCGTCGGCTTTAAGGTGGCGGATGAGATCGCGCGCAAGGCCGGGATCAGCGCCGATTCGGATTTCCGGATCCGCAGCGGCATTCTTTATACCCTTCTGGAAGCCTCCTCGGAGGGAGGCCACATCTATCTGCCCGCTGACGAGCTGGTGCGGCGCACCGGCAGCCTTCTCCAGATTCCGCTGGAGAACGTGGACGATCAGCTGCGGGATCTCTCGGTGGAGAAGAGGATCGTTGTCAGGCGCGAGGAAGAGGTCCGCGTCTATTCCGCGTCCGCCTATTATCAGGAGCTGAACTGCGCGAGAATGCTGCACGATCTGAACGTGACGGAAGAGATCGACCGCGAAAAGGTGCTGGCGCAGCTTGCGAGGATCGAGAAGAAGACGGGCCTGGAGCTGGACGAACTCCAGAGGGAAGCCGTCCTGGAGGCGGCGGGCTGCGGCCTGCTGGTCATCACCGGCGGCCCCGGCACAGGAAAAACGACGACGATCAACGCGATGATCTCGTATTTTGAGGCGCAGGGGATGGAGATCGCCCTTGCCGCTCCGACCGGGCGCGCCGCCAAGCGGATGACGGAGGCGACGGGCCACGAAGCGCGGACCATCCACCGCCTTCTGGAGGTCAGCGGAGATCCGGACACCGGCATGGTCGCCTTCGCGAGAGGGGGAGAGCAGCCGTTGGAGGAGGACGTGATCATCATCGACGAGATGTCCATGGTGGACCAGCATCTGTTCTGCTCGCTTCTGGAGGCGGTGCCGGTCGGCACCAGGCTGATCCTCGTGGGGGATGTCAACCAGCTTCCCTCCGTCGGGCCGGGCTGCGTCCTTCGCGACATCATCAGCGCGGACCGCTGCAGGGTCGTGCGCCTGACAAGGATCTTCCGGCAGGCCTCGGAGAGCGACATCGTCGTGAATGCCCACAGGATCAACCGCGGCGAGCATATGGAGCTGGACAATAAGAGCCGCGACTTTTTCTTCCTGAAGCGGCAGGACGCGAACCGCATCATCAGCAACACGATCACGCTGGTGCAGGACAAGCTGCCCCGCTATGTAAACGCGGACTGGAGAGACATCCAGGTGCTCACCCCGACGCGAAAGGGCCTTCTGGGCGTAGAGCGGCTGAACATCATCCTTCAGCAGTACCTGAACCCGGAAGATGGCGCGAAGCGCGAAGTTACCTTCGGGGAGCGGCTGCTGCGCGAGGGCGACAAGGTCATGCAGATCCGCAACAACTACCAGGCCGCCTGGACCGTGCGCGGACGCTACGGCGCGCCCATCGGGCGGGGGGCCGGCGTCTTCAACGGTGACATCGGCACCATCCGGGAGATCTATGAGCCGGGCCGCATCCTGACCGTCGAATTCGACGACCGGCGCTGCGTGGAATATCCCTTCGAAAACCTGGACGAGCTGGAGCTTGCCTACGCGGTCACCATCCACAAGTCCCAGGGAAGCGAATATCCGGCGGTCGTCATCCCGCTGCTGGCGGGGCCCAGGATGCTGATGAACAGGAACCTGCTCTACACGGCCGTCACCAGGGCCAAGCAGTGCGTCGTCCTGGTCGGGGACGAAGACGTGTTTTTCCAGATGATCGACAACACCTCCGAGCAGAAGCGCTACACGACGCTCGCAAAAAGGATCTGCGGGATGGACAGCCTGGATGAGCCCGGAGCAGTGGGATGAGAAAGATAAAGAAATAGAAAGA
>CAJOLD010000088.1 GCA_905235435.1 uncultured Lachnospiraceae bacterium | reverse complement strand
GAGGTGAGCGGCTCTGTCTCGAGCAGCGCCAGGCCGGCGGTGCCCGCGATCATCTCGCTGCCGGACTTTAAGTCCCTAAGCGACTTTACTCTGCCGGATCCGGCGTCGATCACCGCGCGGATGATCCCGTTATCCAGCACGATATCATCGTAAGGCCTGCTCGTGCTCGAGCCGGTCCGCAGGAAGGTCGGATAATGCGCCTGCTCCCGCTGCCGCAGGACGATGGTCCCGTAGCCGAGCGCCGGAAGCGTAAGCCCCACGAGGATCCGGAAATAGCGGTGATCCCAGTACTTCTGCAGCTCTTCATCGACGATCTGATACGGAAGCTCATTCCCCTCCGGATCCTGGATGTGTACGCGGGAGATGTCCCCGGTGTAATCCCAGACCGTAAGCATGCACACGCCCTCTCTCTCCTCGGGCAGGGTGTTGAACACATGGAAGATCCGAAGCAGGCCGCTCCCCCGCTCCGCGGCGGGAACGCCGGAAAAGTTCTCCACGCCGTATCCGGCGCCGGCTCCCTCGGACTGTGTGGAATACCGCACCGCGCCGGGCTTCTCCCAGTCATGCACGGAGGCAAGCACCGGCATGCTCTCCGTATCGATATTCTTCGATATGTAGGCCATCGCCTTTTCACTCTGCGTGTCCGTCACGCAGGCCGATGTCTGGAACAGCCCCATGGCGTGCTCTCTCGAATCGCGCACACAGGACCCGGTCAGGATGTCGTGGAAGTGCGTGAACAGCACGTCCCTCCACGCGTCCTCCATCTGCTGATGGGAAAGCTGAAAGCCGGTCTTCTCCTCCGCCAGCGCCGCCAGCGCTTCGGTATCGTAAAAGGCGGCCTCGGCCCTGCGGTTGCCCCGCTTGATCCGGCTCTGCGTGGTGTAGCAGCCCTGCGCAAAGTAGTTGAGCTCGTCCCTTGCCACCGGCACCTTGTCGCGCACCTTCTCCGCCTGCGCAAAGTACTTCCGCAGGCCGCCGAACTCGATCGTCGGATAGATGGGCCAGCTCATCATGTCGATGGCCCTCTCCACGTCCCGCCTCGTCGGGCCGCCGCCGTGATCGCCCACGCCGTACACGCACATCCCGTACTTCAGGCCGGAGGAGCGCTTTACGACCTCCATGAGGCCTGCAGCCATCTGCGGGGTGACCGCGGCGTTATACCAGTTGGCTTCGCGCAGCACCAGGATCTCATTCCCGGACGGCGCCTGGTAGCGGTAGAGCACGTCCGTGCTGTCCGTCCCGCGGCAGTGATACATGTACCGCACGCCGCCGAACGAATCGATCTCCGGTATCGTCACCGCGTGCCCGAAGGTGTCCGGGACAAAATCCAGATCAAAGTCCTTTACGCCCCAGACCTCCCGCAGATAGCTGCGGGTATATTCGATATGGCGCAGCAGCGACTCGCCGGACGGCATGTTTTTATCCGGCTCGACCCAGGAGGAAGCGGCCACTTCCCATCGTCCTTCATCGATATATTTCTTCATCCTCTCCATGAGCTCCGGATCGTACATCTCCACGATCCTGTACACCGAGCCCTGGGACTGGGTGAACGTAAAGTCCGGATACTCGTCCATGATATTGCAGACGGAGCGGAAGGTCGCCAGCGTCGCGGCCACGGTCTCCCGAAAGCTCCACATCCAGTTCATATCGATATGCGCGTGGCCCGTAAGGATGAGCGTGTAGCTCTTGCAGAGCGGGGCCATCGGCGAAAGGATCTCCTCCGCTTCGCGGCAGACCGAATCGGTCAGAGAGCCCTCCCTCTGCGCAAACTGTAAAAGCAGGTCCAGCGCCTTCTCCAGCACATCGGCGCCCTCACCGCCATTTGCCTCCGAGACCTTCAGCGCATACTCAAGCTCGGAGAGAATGCGCACGTTCGAGCGGCTGGGCGGCGTAATATAGGCCGCCTCCGACTCCGGCATGCCGAAGGTCTCTTCATAGCGGCGCTTCTCCCTGTTGCCGCCCACCATCAGCTTTAATCTTGTAAATTCAGATGCCAGGTTCTTCATCATCGTACCCTTTCCGCCGGCCGGCAGCTGTGATCGTCAGGAATATAATCCTATCGCCAGGTCCACGACCCTGTCCGGCGTCCCCGGCTCCGAGAGGCTGTGCCCCTCTCCCTCAAACCAGATGACGGGGATCCGCTTCTCTTCCGAGAACCGCTTTACCGCCGCGGGATCGATCACGGTGTCCGCAAGGCCGTGCGCGATCAAAAACCGATGCCTCCCGTAACGATCCGGATCGAATTTTTCAAACAGGTCGTTTTCTAAAAGGTCATTGTAGAAACCTCTGGTGACGCGCACCGGCCTGTGCAGATCCATGTCCGTATCAAACCAGCCCTTTGTCTCGAGGTCGCGCAGCTGCTGCCTTTCCTTTTCCGTCGGATGTTCTTTATTAAACAGGGCCGGCATGTTGACGGCGGGGCAGCGCCAGAACGCCTGCCTCCCCGCGTGCTCTCTCTCGCTGCAGTAGAGTCCGGTCAGGTACGCGCCGAAGCTGGACCCGAAGTAGCAGATCCTGCTCCCCGGATATTCCGCGAGCGCGAACTTTTCAACCGCCTCAATGCTGTCCAGCGCGCCTCCGATGCGAAGCTCCTCGCGGGCGGACTCTTCCATCCCGTGCCCGGGCAGATCCGGCGCGATCACCCCGTATCCGGCCTCCGGAAGGCGCCGCAGCAGCCGTGTGTAGGTCGCGCCCTCCTTGCTGCTGCTAAAGCCGTGCACCGCAATGACGATCGCCTTCGGATCGTCCGGCACCGCCCTCGCGCAGGAGACGATATTTCCGTCCTTTTTCGGTATCTTGAAATTCTCTGTCAGTGTACTCAATTCTCCCCACCTCCGGGCTAAATCAGGATACCCTTATTATACCAGATGTATGCTATAATTAGTTAAAATCTAATCGCAGAAGGAGCCTCGAAATATCGATGAAAAAAGTACGTTTTGCCCTCATGGGGGCGAAGGGATGGAGAGCGAAATTTTATCTGCGTGCCGTCCGTGCCCTGCCCGAAGTCTTTGAGCTCTGCGCGATCCTCGAGGAGAGCGAAGCCAGAGCCAGGGTCATCCGGGAACAGCTGGCGGACTTAAACGCCTTGAATCTTGCGAACGTCCCGATCGTTTCTACGCTCGAAGAACTGAAGACCTTTGAACCGGAATTTATCGTCATGAGCGTCGGCCCGGACGTCCTTGCGCGCGCGGTCCCCGCTGCGGCAGACGCCGGATTCTATGTGCTGCAGGAGACCTTCTGGCCCGTGTCCGTGGAAGATCTTTCGGCATACTACGGATCCATCACCGCGAAGGAGCGGGTGCAGGTCGCCGAACAGTACTGCCTGCAGTCGCATCATGCGGCAAGGCTGAACGTGATCGCCTCCGGCGCTCTCGGGGAGGTCGGGCAGGTGCAGGTAAGCGCTGCCCACGGATACCACGGCGTCAGCCTCATCCGCCACTATCTCGGGATCGGCTTTGAGCCGGTGCAGATCATCGGCCGCGCCCTGGCGACGCCCACGAGCGCAGGTCCCGGAAGGGACGGCTACGCGGACCGCGAAGAGATCCGCGAGGATATCCAGAAGGTGGCCATCCTGACCTTTGCGTCCGAAGGCGGCGAAGGCGCCCCCGGGAAGTGGGCGATCTTCGACTTCACCGACGAGACCTACTTCAACCCGATCCGGAAGCCGCACACCCTCATCCGCGGCAGCAGGGGCGAGATGGACGAAAGATGCATCCGCACCCTGACCGATTACCGGACGCCGCAGGAGATCCCTGTCATCCGCGAGGCCGGCGGAAGCTTCGGCGAGCTGACGCAGCCCTGCATCGACCGGATCACGGCCGGCGGCCGCACGATCTACGAAAACCCCTTCCCCGGCGCGCGTCTCTCCGATGAGGAGATCGCCGTCGCGGCGCAGCTCGCGCGGATGTCCGCATACGTCCGCGGCGAAAGCGGCCCCGCCTACTCCCTCGAAGAGGGCTGCCAGGACATGTACATCGCGCTCCTCATCGAGCAGGCCTGCGCAGACGGCAAGCCCGTAAGCAGCGAAACGATGCCGTGGGGACGTGGCTGAGTTTGTTCCTATGGCGGCTTCCCGGCGCGGAAGTGACGTCGGCTGGGTACAGAAGAATAGTCGCGACTTGCTTTCTTTCCTTCCGGCAGCAAGCGGCCGCGGGACCAGGGAAACAAGAAGCAGACCATTCCTGGGATTTCCAGGGTTTGCACTGCCCGACTTGGCTCAGTCAAGAGCAAAAAGCAGACCAGCAGGCTGATATCCCGGAGTTGCACTGCCATGTTTCAGGGGCCCGGCAGATCATTAAGCCTTTTTCCGAAATTGCACTGCCCAGAAAGCAGTGCAAT
>CAJOLD010000087.1 GCA_905235435.1 uncultured Lachnospiraceae bacterium | reverse complement strand
GATGGCATCCTCTCCGCCGGGGATCTCAAGATCTTCTTCGAGAAGCTCCGGCTCCTCAGAAGCGTCGGCAAAAGACTCGCTTACATCCAGGAATTCCTCCGTGGATACGAGCTCGTCCGTATAGACGTCTGAGGCCACAAAAGATGCCGGCACGCTGCCGATCACCATGGCCAAGGTGAGCAGGCCGGCCACAAATCTTTTCAGTCCTGCGTGGTTCTTTTTAAGCATGTTTCATCCTCCTGTCTGCACTTCCACTTTCTCTGTCAGACTGATTGGCTTGATCGTGATATCTTCTACTATGTCGTATCACTTGTCTATATGTACTTATTCATAGTCGATTATAGTACATCCTGCCAACTAATGCAAATACATTTGAACACAAAAAGGACGCAAAAAAAGCCGGCCCTGCCATATTGGCATGAGCCGGCCCATGTTCTACATGTTCTGAATATTGTCTTTATGTCATAAGAAATGTCATAAGAAGTGTTCTCTGATCTCTTCTCTTCCCCTTTTCCGCAGTATGACGGCAAGCACTGCCAGATACGGCAGCAGGAGCAGCACATCCGTCATCCCGTAGCCGTTTATCACCCCGGAAAGACGGCTCTGCTCCGTCTTCAGCACGGTCACGGGGAACGCGGCTGCAAGATCGTTTACAAAATGGATAAAGATGACCGTCCACAGGTTGGCGCTCCGGTAGTAGACCGCCGTCAGCACCATCCCCATCAGGAGCGCGCCGAGCATCTGGATGCATACCCCGGCGGGCCCGGCGCTGCGAAGATTTTGCAGATGAGCGAGCGCAAAGAGGATCCCGGAAAGCAGCACGGATAAGAAGATCCCGCCGCCTGCCGCGCGTCTGCTCACCGCAGTCAGTATCTCCCCGGCGGCCACGCCGCGGAAGACCAGTTCCTCGGTCACGGCGACCAGGAAAAAGTAGAGCGCGGAAAACAGGATGGTCTTAGCGTCCCGAAACTGCGGATCGGGGACCGCCAGCAGATTCCAGGCGACCGATGCCGCGGAGAACGCAAGCATGTACGCCCCGGGGATCAGGCCCCGAAGGAAGGGTCCCCTTCCGGGCCTGCCGAAGACCTTCTTTGACTCGCCGGTGATCTGCATCAAAAGCAGCAGGGCAGCCAGCAGGACCATCAGCCGCAGCGACGCGGACAGATAGGGATGCAGGCCGGCAAGATGCAGACGCCGCAAGAGCCCCGGCCAGTATCGGCCGAGGCCCATGTTAAGAACAAAATAAAACAGTACGATCAAAACCACAGCTTATCAGTACCCCACAGAGGCTTCGCCTTCTCCAAGTACGATCGTCAGTTCTCCGTTCCCCTCGTCAATGATATGCGAGTCGCCCTCGATCTCATCAGCGGTGGCGTCTTCCAGCGGGCCGGACGCGGGCTGCTCTCCGGCGTTTTCAGCTTCTTCCAGCGGACTGACGGACTGTTCCCCGCCGGCAGCTCCCTGCCCGGACAGTTCATATCCCGCCGGATCAGACGCGCCCCCGGTGTTCCCGGGAAAGATAACGCCAAATACATTCCACAATAAGAGGTTAACGATCGTTATGACCAGCATTACATATTTCATGTCAGCGCTCCTTTCTTATTATGCGGCAGCCCGCATTTGTGTTTTTTACCAGCCATGCTTCCGGCGCAGGTACTCCTGATCCCCCTGATGATCCCTGCGGTATTTCCTGTAGGAAAGATCATAGGGATCGTGCCGGTGGAACACGAAGCAGTCCGTTGCTCCCACCGTGACCAGGACGCCCGCGGCCCGGTAAAAGAATTCGTGATGATCTATCATACGGATGTTCGGATCATAACCGACTTTCCGTATACTTTCTGTCCTCGCCAGATAAATGTTGGGGCCTTTGCCAAGGACCACGTGATGCTCATCCAGCCGAGTCATATGCCGTATCTTCAGTTTCTTCGGCGCATCGTTCATCGTCGTCTCATAGTACGTCGGCCATACCGCTTTTTCCGGATGATGATTGAGGACCGTAATAAACCCGAAGGTGACGATATCCACTTCCGGATGGTCCTTCAGGAACAGGAGCTGCTCTCCCACACGCGTGTGCACAGTCAGCAGTTCATCATCATCCATCCGCATCACGAACGGCGTCCTGACCTCTTCCAGCGCGGCCGCTATGCCGCTTCCGAGGCCGCTGTTGAAGGGCAGATGCAGGATGGTCAGATACGGCGCTTGATACTTAAGCGGCTCCCTGCTGTCATCCGCAATAATGACCCTTACGCCCGGGTAAAACTTCTGGATGTTCTCATAGAGGCCAATGGCCATCTCTTTCCGCTCAAATGACTTATAGATAAATGTGACATTTTCGCGGACCGCGCGCCTCTCTTTCGGGCCGGGAAGTTTATAGCCCTGCAGCTTCCATCCGGCCTGCAGCGTCTTCCATTCCAGAGCAAAAAGGCCCTTCCACAGCGCGCTCGCAGCAGGGGCAAGCCGTCCTCCCATAAAGGTCGTTCCGGCGCTCTTAACGAAGCCCGAGACCGCGGCATGTGACTGATTCTCATTGGCCCTGCTTTTACGTGACGCCGGCTTTTCCAGAATGCCCATCTCCCGGAAAAGGGCGATCCGCTCGTTTCCGATGCGCAGGGTTTCCGACGTACTGTCCTCCCCGCCGCTGCGGCGGGTCTCCAGTCCGTATCTGATGATCCTCTGCGCCCAAGCGCACGGCAGCAGTACGGGATGCTTCTCCACATACGGATAGGCACAGGCCATGGCCGCATACGGAGGAAAGAGGCTTTTGAGCACCGAAGCCGAAGGGCTCCCGTCCTCCCTCTCGGAAGCGACGGCGCTTAGCGTCATGTTGCTGCTGTGGATGCGGCTCAGAGTGGTCCTGGCCTGCATGCCGGAATCAAAGATATCCTTCAGAAAGGCTTCCGTGTCCGCCGCCCGGGCGGTCCACTGCGCCGGCACTCCGTACGCTTCCACCGGCAGGCCCAGATACTGCTTCCCTGCGGCAAAGATATCCGCCGCAAACCCGTCGGCATGGATCTCCCCGCACTGCGCCCAGAGCTTCTCCCAGTCGATCTCCCGTCCGTACTGTTTCGCGAACATCAGGACATCCGTGATCTGCCGGAGCCCTGCCCCGAAATGGAGGAAATGCTTGAAGGTATGGCAGATCAGATAGAAAAGATGCATGTCCGGGTCCATCGCGCGGACCGTGTCGTCCTTCACAGAAAACGGGACCGACCGCTCATGGGCATCTTCAAAATAACGGTTCAGATAACCGTAGGCCTTTGACGATTCCGGGAACAAGCTCCTGTGGATCTCTATCATAAGCCCGGAAGTGATATCGCGGTAGACCACTTCGTAGGAGCTGCTTGGCTCCTTCTCCGGTGTGACAGGCTGCATCCCGTAGGTGACCAGGGCCGCGTGGCAGGCGTCAAACTCTTCCGGGCGGATGAGCAGATCCTCGTCAAACGACGGCCTGTACTCCGGGAACGGGTAGGTCTGCCTGCAGACAAAGCCCTTGATGACCAGCGGACAGATCCCCTTCTCCTCCAGGTATTCATACAGATCCAGAAACGCCGCCGTCCGCTTATACTGCGCCTTGATCTGGCGGAGGGCGCTTTTCCTTACCGCTTCGAACCCGCCGGCTTCGGACTCTGCATCCTCATGCCCGGAGCAGCCGGACTTATAATAAACTTCATATGCCGCGGGGAGCAGCAGATGCTTTTCGGCAAGCGCAAACACATCCTCCCACGACTCCTCTGGCAGGGAGTCCTGAGCAGAAAGCGCGCCGCCCGAAAAAAAAGCTTTCAGGACCCGCAGCAGATCCAGTTCGTTCTTGCTGAGAATAGTAGATGACATATCTTTACGTTCAAACAGAAGAAATCAGGTACCCTTTCTTACACAGGTCGGAGCAGAACGCGTCCACATCCGACATGGCCTGTTCATAACCGATCTCATAGGTTTCGGTTATGGAGGCGGCGATCTTTTCCGGTTCCGTCCCGGACGCCAGCCCTTTCCATATTATAGCACCAATTTCGTTCAGATATTGAATTGCCGGAAAATTTTTTCTGGCAGCCTTCCCGGCCGCCAGATAATACTCCCCGTAGATCTCCACGATCTCAAAGCCGGGCGTTACTCTCCATTGCTTCATTTTTCTTCCATCCTGATCATGAGCCCTCTTTCGCAAAGGGCCTCAAGAAAACGCGAGACATCCTGCAGCGCGGCAGCCTCATCCACCTCATACTCCCGGACGACCGCCTTCGCCAGACTCTCCGCGGAGGCTGCGCCATCCTCGCCGTCCATATGTTCCCATATAAAAGCGCCGAGCTCGTTGACCTGGGATACATAACGGCAGTCCTCCCTGGCCTTCCTGATACAGGCAAGAAGAT
>CAJOLD010000086.1 GCA_905235435.1 uncultured Lachnospiraceae bacterium | reverse complement strand
CCATGCTGTATGTAGGTATCGATCTGGGCACCAGCTCAGTCAAGCTCCTGCTGATGGACGAGACCGGAAAGATCCGCCGGATCGTTTCCAGGGAATACCCTCTGTACTTCCCGCATCCGGGCTGGTCGGAGCAGGATCCGGAGGACTGGTACAAAGAGAGCATCAAGGGCCTTAAGCAGCTGCTGTCGGACGAGGACCCCGCGCAGGTGGACGGCATCAGCTTCGGCGGACAGATGCACGGGCTCGTCATCCTGGATGACGAGGACAGGGTCATCCGCCCCGCCATCCTGTGGAACGACGGGAGGACCGCGAAGCAGACCGACTATTTAAACAATGTGATCGGAAAGGACAGGCTTTCGGAATATACCGCGAATATCGCGTTCGCGGGCTTCACCGCGCCGAAGATCCTGTGGGTGAAGGAGAACGAGCCGGAGAACTTCGCGCGCATCGCGAAGATCATGCTGCCGAAGGATTATCTCGCCTACCGGCTGACGGGAACCTTCTGCACGGACGTTTCGGACGCCTCCGGCATGCTTTTGTTTGACGTGAAAAACCGCACCTGGTCATCGGAGATGATGGAGATCTGCGGGGTCCGCAGGGACCAGCTGGCGCAGATCTTCGAGAGCTATGAGTGCGTGGGCACCGTAAAGAAAGAGATCGCGGATGAGATCGGCCTTACCGGCCATGTGAAGGTGGCGGCGGGCGCCGGCGATAACGCGGCGGGCGCCGTGGGCACGGGCACCGTCGGCGACGGGCAGTGCACCATCTCCCTCGGGACGAGCGGGACCATCTTCATCTCCTCCCGCGACTTCGGAGTAGACAGGTATAACGCCCTGCATTCGTTCGCCCACGCGGACGGGCATTATCATCTGATGGGCTGCATGCTTTCAGCCGCCTCCTGCAACAAATGGTGGATGGACGATATCCTCGGGACCGGGGATTACGCTGCGGAGCAGGAGGCCATTGAAAAGCTGGGCGAGAACCATGTGTTCTTCCTCCCCTACCTGATGGGCGAGCGGTCGCCGATCAACGACCCGGCAGCGAGAGGGACCTTCATCGGCATGACCATGGATACGACGCGCGCCGATATGACGCAGGCCGTGCTGGAGGGTGTGGCCTTCGCGCTGCGCGACTCCTTCGAAGTCGCAAAAGCCCTCGGCGTCCATATCGAGCGGACAAAGATCAGCGGCGGCGGCGCGAAGAGCGCCCTGTGGAAAAAGATCCTCTGCAACGTCCTCGGCATCAAAGTAGATGTCGTCGAAGTGCAGGAGGGCCCCTCCATGGGCGGCGCGATGCTCGCGGCCGTGGCCTGCGGCGTCTACCCGGACGTCGTTTCCGCCGCCGAAAGCATCGTCAAGGTCATCGACACCATCGAACCCGACCCCGCGCTGACAGCAAAATACAACGCCCGCTACGCACAGTTTCGGGAGATCTACCCGACAGTGAAAGAACTGTTTCCGAAGATCGGGTGAATGGGTGGCGCGGCGCGCGGGGCGCGGGTCCATGGAACATTGGAGGCTTCCCGGCGCGGCATTGAAGTCGGCAGGTCATAGAAGAATAGTCGCGACTTGCTTTAATACCTACCGGAAGCCAACCTCCGCGGGACTGGGAACAACACCCCGGCATGAATCATAAGAACAAGAAAGAGGAAGAACCAGGAAGAGGGAAGCCAATGCCTCCCTCTTTCTGGTTCCTAACATATTCAAGTTCCCAACATATTCAATTCAAATTCTCACAACCCCAAAATCTCCGCTGAGTCGTCTTCCTCGCCGGCCTCCTCGAAGTAGCCGCGGTCTTCGCCCGCTTCGAGCGCCGCGGCATCTGACGGCACGATGATCGGCAGCGCGCCGGGAAGGTTGTCGATGACGGCGTGCGTGTAGCTGCCGCCGTACTCTCCGTCCCTGGTCCAGGGGATCTTGGTGTCGGAGAAGACCTCCAGATGCGCTGTTTTGAAGGAGATCACGTAGTCGTTCTCCTCTCCGGACATCAGCGCGTTGATGATGGACGCCCAGATGATGATGTTGTCGGTGGCGCGGATGAGCGTCACCTCGAACTTCCCGTCGTTGAGCGTGACGTCACGCCCGGTGATGCCCTTGAAGCCTCCCACGGAGTTCGAGTTTGTGACCATCCCGTAGAGGAAGTCCCCTTCTCCGGTGTACTCTTCGCTCTCGATCTTCATGTGCCACGCCTTGAGGGAAGAGAGGCTCTTCACGCCCTGCAGAATATAGGCGAGATGGCCGAGCGCGTTCTTCCACTCCTGGCTCGTCTTGTAGGAGACGTCCGTAAAGGCGCCGAAGGCCGCCACATAGATAAAATAGTTTTCATTGAAACGGCCGATATCGCAGTCGAATTCCGTACCCTCGAGGATGTCCTTAGCGGCCTTGCGCATATCCTTGGAGATGCCCAGGCTCGCCGCGAAGTCGTTGGTGCTTCCGGCCGGGATATAGCCGAGCTGGCGGCGGAAGCCGCCCCGCTGCATCCCTGCCGCGACCTGGTCGAGGGTCCCGTCCCCGCCGCTGCAGATGATCATGTCATAATCTGCCCCGCAGAGCCTTGTCGTCTCGCAGGCGTCGTTCGCGTTCTGCGTCGGATGGATGGTGATCTCGAATTCTCTCTTACCCATTTCCTCCAGGATGTAGGAGAGATGATTCCGGATGAGCCCGGTGCCCGCCCTGGGGTTATAGATAAAAAGAACTTTCCGCATAGTTTGTTCTCCTTAGTTTCAGATCGGCAGCATCTGGCAGGCGATGGTAAAGTAGATGACCATCGAGCAGGCGTCGACAATGGTTGTCAGCATGGGCGATGCCACGAGCGCGGGATCCAGATGGATGACCTTCGCGGTGATCGGCAGGACGACGCCCAGCACTTTCGCAAGGATGACGGTGAAGAACATACTGATCGCAACGGTCAGGCAGACCAGGGTGTTTCCGGGATAGAATATGATCAGCCTGATGAAGTTGACGGCCGCGAGCATGGATCCGCAGAGCATGCCTACCCGGAGCTCTTTCCATACGATCCTGAGGATGTTTTTGGGTTCGATCTCGCCGGTGGCGATACCTCTTATGATCAGGGTGCTCGCCTGGCTGCCGGAGTTTCCGCCCGTGTCCATCAGGGTCGGGATAAAGGTGACCAGGATGGGCATAACGGCGAAGGCCGCCTCATAGTGGTTGAGGATCTTGCCGGAGATCGTGCTGCTGAGCATGAGGACGAACAGCCAGGGAAGGCGGTTCTTCGAGAGCTCGAACACGCTCGTCTTCATGTAGGGCTTCTCACTGGGCGCCATAGCGGCCATTTTCTGGAAGTCCTCGGTGGCCTCCTGTTCCATAACGTCGACGATGTCATCGATGGTG
The DNA here is from genome assembly GCA_905235435.1 of uncultured Lachnospiraceae bacterium. Lineage (GTDB taxonomy): Bacteria > Bacillota > Clostridia > Lachnospirales > Lachnospiraceae > CAMOKZ01. The sequence goes on along the minus strand of CAJOLD010000086.1, from coordinate 1,063 downwards.
ACGATGCCGACGAGTCTTGATTCGTTGTCGACGACCGGCATTGCCAGCAGTCCGTATTTATTGAAGACGCCGGCCACTTCCTCCTGGTCGTCCGTCGTGTGCGCGAAGATGATGTTGTCGTCCATGATCTCCTCTACGGTCATCTCGTAGGGATTCATGAGGAGATCCTTGAGGGTCACAACGCCCAGCAGCTTTCTGGAAGGCGTGATGACGTAACAGGTGTAGATGGTCTCCTTGTCGACGCCGTTCTTCCGGATGTAGGCGAAGGCCTGCTCGACCGTCATCTGCGGGCGCAGCGCCACGTACTCGGCGGTCATGATGGTGCCGGCGCTGTTGTCCGGATACTGCAGGAACTGATTGATCAGGTTGCGGGTCTGGGGCGTCGCCTGTTTCAGGATACGCTTGACCATGCTGGCCGGCAGTTCCTCGACCATATCGACGGCATCGTCGATGGCAAGATCTTCGATGATCGCATGGAGCTCGCGGTCATCCAGGGCGGCGATGATGCTCTTCTGCACATCGACGTCCAGACAGACAAAAGCGTCCGCCGCGAGATCCTTGGGGAGCAATCGGAAGGTCACCAGCGCTTTCTCAGGCGTCAGTTCCGAGATCACCTCAGCGACATCGACTTCATTCATGTCGCAGAGCGTCTCTTTGAGCTGCCTGAAGTGCTTCTCTTCCGCGAGTTCTTTAAACTGTTCGAGTTCTTCATCAGTCAAAGACATATCGCACCCCCCTCTCTTTTACGGCTCTGCTGCCGCCTCTAATGTAAATATTTTATCCCTTACAGAAAAGAGCGTCAACCGCATGGAATTTAAAAGCCGGGGACAGTTTTCCGGTCCCCGGCCAAGCACAAAATGCCAAACACACAGTATAAGCGATATACCGGATCACTGCGCTCTTACTTCCCGTCTGCCGGCTTCTCATCTCCGGGCTTTTCGTCTGCCGGCGTCTCGTCTGCCGGCTTCTCGTCTGCCGGCTTCTCATCTGCCGGCTTTTCGTCTGCCGGCTTCTCATCTGCCGGCTTCTCGTCTGCCGGCTTCTCGTCTGCCGGCTTCTCATC
>CAJOLD010000085.1 GCA_905235435.1 uncultured Lachnospiraceae bacterium | reverse complement strand
TTGATCACCTTCCGGCCAGTTCTCTCACATTTCTGATCCCGATGAGCTTCAGTCCTTCTACCTTACCGACGCTCTTTAAGTTCACCTGCGGCAGGATCACCGTGTCGAAGCCCAGTTTCTTCGCTTCCGTCACACGCTGCCTTGCCATGCTCACGGCCCGGACTTCTCCGCCCAGTCCGACTTCTCCGAAGGCCAGCGTTTTGTCGCTGATCACTTCATCGCGCACGCTCGAAAGCAGCGCCATCACGATCCCCAGATCCACGCCGGGTTCCCGGATGCGGATGCCGCCGGCGATATTGACATAGACGTCTTTCGAGGAGAAGCCTGTGCCTAGTCTGCGCTCCATCACCGCCAGCAGCAGGTTGACCCTGTTCAGGTCCGCCCCGTCTACCGTCCGCCTGGGATAGGCGGCGCCGCTTGGGCAGGCCAGCGCCTGTATCTCGACAAGAACGGGCCTGGTCCCCTCCATCGCACAGGCGACCACCGAACCGGAGGTGTTTTCCGGCCGTCCGCTGAGCATGTACTCCGAAGGGTTGGGCACTTCTTTAAGGCCCTCGCCGGTCATCTCAAATACGCCGATCTCATTGGTGGAGCCGAAACGGTTCTTCACCGCACGGAGGATCCGGTAGGAGGCATTGCGGTCTCCTTCAAAATACAGGACCGTATCCACCATATGCTCGAGCACACGCGGGCCGGCCACCACGCCTTCCTTGGTCACATGTCCCACGATGAAAATGGTCACGCCGCTTCCCTTGGCGATCTGCATCAGAACACCGGTCGTCTCTCTGACCTGGGAGACACTGCCCGGCGCCGAGGATACCGCGTCATTAAACATGGTCTGAATGGAGTCGATGACCACGACGGAGGGAGCGGTGCTTTCGATCGCCTCCCGGATGGTGTCCAGATTAGTCTCGCCCAGCAGAAGCATGCTGTCCGAGAAGGTTCCCATACGGTCCGCGCGCATGCGGATCTGCTGCGGCGACTCCTCGCCGGAGACGTACAGGATCTTCTCTCCCGTGGCCGACAGGTTGCGGCACACCTGCAGAAGCAGGGTAGATTTCCCGATTCCGGGATCGCCGCCCACCAGGACCAGCGATCCCTTGACGATCCCTCCGCCGAGCACCCGGTCAAGTTCATTGATCCCGGTGCCGGTGCGGGCCGCCTCTTCGGGGACCACTTTGGAAAGTGCCTGCGGGACGGCCGCGTTCGGGCTGCGCCTTACCGTCTGGCCGCCTCTTGAAGCGGGGCTTTTGACGACCGGTTCCTCCGCGAAGGTGTTCCACTCGCGGCAGGCCGGACACTGTCCCATCCATTTTGCGGACTCAAATCCGCAGTTCTGGCAGAAAAAAACACTTGTCTTTGCTTTTGCCATATTGCCTTATTCTTTCTTACTGCTCTTTTGTTTTGCTGCTTTTTTTGATCCCTTTGTCTTTCCTGTTTCTTTCGTCTTCTCCGGCTTGCTCTTCGCCTCGCTGTCAACGGTAAAGACTGCCTTGCCCTCCTTCAGGCGAACGGTCACGGTGTCATGCTCTTTGACGGCGCCCTTCAGGATCTCCTCCGAGAGAGGATCTTCCACATAAGTCTGCACCGCCCGCCTTAAAGGCCTCGCGCCATATTTGACGTCGTATCCTTTCTCCGAAAGGAAATCCAGCATGTCTTTTCTCACGCGCAGCGTAATGTCCATCTGCTCTTTGCAGCGCTTCGCGAGATTGTCCGTCAGCAGGTTGGTGATCTGTCCGATCTCCGTCTTCGTCAGAGAATGGAAGACGATGGTGTCGTCGATCCTGTTCAGGAACTCCGGCTTGAAGATCTCCCTGACCGCCTCGAGCACGCCGTCCTTCATCTTCTCATAGCTGTAGGAATCGTCATCGGACAGGCCGAATCCGAGGGAGCGGGGATTCTGCGCCGCGGCCGCCCCTGCGTTGGAGGTCATGATCAGGATCGTATTCTTGAAATCGACCTTCCTGCCCTGGGAATCGGTGATATGTCCCTCGTCGAGCACCTGCAGCAGGATGTTGAACACATCCGGATGCGCCTTCTCGATCTCGTCAAACAGGATCACGCTGTAAGGATGCGTGCGGACCTGGTCGGACAGCTGTCCGCCTTCTTCATAGCCCACATATCCGGGAGGCGAGCCTACCATCTTCGAGACGGAATGCTTTTCCATATACTCCGACATGTCCACACGGATCATGGACTGCTCGCTGCCGAAGACCGCTGCCGCCAGCGCTTTGGAAAGCTCGGTCTTGCCGACACCCGTAGGCCCGAGGAAAAGGAAGGACCCGATGGGCCGGGACGGATCTTTGAGTCCGGCGCGTCCTCTGCGGATCGCCTTTGCCACGGCAGACACCGCTTCCTCCTGGCCGATGACCCGTTTATGCAGCTCCTTCTCCAGGTTAAGGAGCCTCTTTCCCTCCGACTGGGCGATCCGGCTGGCCGGGATGCCGGTCCAGATGCTGATCACCTCGGCGATGTCATTGTCGGTCACGCGGGGCGGCAGCGCTTTCCTGCCGCGGCGGGGCCTGTTCTTCTTTTCGATCAGCTCGCTTGTTTCACGCATCCGGGCGGAAAGAACGGCCGCCTCCTCAAGGTCTCCTCTCTTCAGAGCTTCCTCAAGCCCGGCCTTATTCTCCTCTTTCTCCCGCTCAAGGGACTGATCCGCGGCGGATCTTTTCGAGTCGCGCATGCGCACACGGGCGCAGGCTTCATCCATCAGATCGATCGCCTTGTCCGGAAGATAGCGGTCATTGATGTAGCGTTTGGAGAGCGCTGCCGATGCTTCGAGCGCCTCGGGCGTAATGGTGACGCCGTGATGCTTTTCGTAGGTTTCTTTCAGTCCCGCCAGGATCTGAACCGTCTCCTCCTGCGTGGGCTCTTCGACCATGACAGGCTGGAAACGGCGCTCCAGCGCGGGATCCTTTTCCACATATTTGCGGTACTCTCCGACGGTCGTGGCACCGATCACCTGAAGACGGCCTCTCGAAAGAAACGGCTTCATGATGTTGGAGGCATCGAGCGAGCCCTCCGCACCGCCGGCGCCGATGATCGTGTGAAGCTCGTCGATAAACAGGAGGACGTCGCCGCTTTTCATGACTTCCTCGAGCACCTGCTTCATTCTCTCCTCGAATTCACCGCGGTACTTGGAACCGGCGACCATGCCGGCCATATCCACCGTCACTACCCGTTTCCCGGCAAGGCTCTCCGGTACGGCGCCGGAGGCGATCTTCTGCGCAAGGCCCTCGACGATCGCGGTCTTGCCGACGCCCGGTTCCCCGATCAGGCAGGGATTGTTCTTTGTCCGGCGGCTCAGGATCTGCATGATCCTCTCGGTCTCGGATTCGCGTCCGACCACGGGATCGAGCTTCCCCTCCCGCGCAAGCGCGGTCATGTCGGTGCTGTACTGATCCAGGATCGGCGTATCCGCCGCCATTTCATCGCCGGCGGTCCTCACCTGGCGCATCAGATCACGGCTTCTCTCCGGCGGCGCATCCATCAGGTCGAGAAGCGCGCGGAACATCTCCTGAAGATTTACTCCCATCGTGTGCAGGAGTCTGGCCCCTACGCATTCCACGTCTTCGATGATCGCCAGCAGGATATGCTCGGTACCGACTTTGTCGAGCGCCAGCGCTTTTGCCTCCGCTTCCGCATTTTTCAGGATCGCCGCCGCGCGGGGCGTATATTCTCCCGGCATGGCGACCGCCGTCGGGGAGGTCGGCCGGATCAGATCCCCGATCAGCGCAGCTGCCTTCTTCTCTTCCACGTGGAATGCAGCCAGCACGGCGCCGGCGGTTCCGGTATTTTCCTGCAGAAGGCCGAGCAGCAGATGTTCCGATCCGACCGGCTCGCCTCCGTTTTTCTTTGCCGCCGCTTTTGCCTTTGCAAGGACAGCCGCGGCCTGCTTTGTATAATTCTCAGGCATTGCTATTATGATCTCTCCTTTGCGGCGTTACTTCGCCGCACCGTTTTCTTTCAGAAACGCCTCGGTCTCCTCCTTCACGGGAATGCTCGGGGCGGCGCCTTTACGGCTGACTGCCAGGGCGCTGGCCGCTGCCGCGCGGCGCATGCACTCTTCTACGGGAAGCTGCTGCGCCAGGCCCGCGAGGAAATAGCCGCAGAACGTGTCGCCCGCAGCGGTCGTATCCACCGCTTTTACGGAAAAGATGGGCTGCCGGGCAAACGTCTCTCCCTTAAAGTAACAGGAGCCCTCGCTGCCGAGCGTCAGCACAAAGCCGGCACCGGGATATTTTTTCTGCAGCGCCTCTTTAAGAACATCCGGATCGGCGCTTTCTATGCCGGCCATCTGGGCGCCTTCGACTTCGTTAAGAATGAACAGATCCACCTTCGTGAGATCGCATTCCTCCAGCGCACTGTCATAAGGAGACGGATTAAGCGCCACCGTCATCCCTTTTTCATGGGCAAGATCGATCGCGCGGGCGCCGCTGCTCACCTCATTCTGCAGCAGCAGAATGTCTCCGGCTTCGAACTGATCCAGCACCTCTTCCACATATTCCTGCGTGATAAGACGATTGGCTCCGCCGAAAATGATGATCGCGTTCTGCCCTTTGCTGTCCACCTGGATCACCGCATGGCCGGTCGGCGCATCGATCCCGCGGACAAGGCTCACATCGACGCCTGACGATACGAGCATATCCTTCAGCATCTGTCCGTCTTTTCCGATCATTCCGGCGTGAAATACCTCCGCGCCGGCTTTTGCCGCCGCACAGGACTGATTGAGGCCCTTTCCTCCGCAGAACTCATTGTAACCTGAGCTGTTCGCTGTTTCCTTGGGG
>CAJOLD010000084.1 GCA_905235435.1 uncultured Lachnospiraceae bacterium | reverse complement strand
GCGTGTGGTGTGAATGCCCATCATCTCCCAGTGACCCGTCATGGTATCCTTGCCGGCGCTCATCTCGTTCATTTTGCAGTATCTGGCGAGAGGCTTTTCGACTGGCGCAATCCCCTGAAGGCTGTGCAGGTTCGCCATGCCCCAGCGCTGCAGGTTGGGAATCCGAAGATGGTCCGCCTTCTCGGCAATGTGCCCCAGCGTGTCCACGTCGTGATCGCCGAAGCTGTCGGAGTCCGCCATCCGTCCGACACCCAGAGAGTCAAGCACGATCACAAAGATTCTTTTGTATTTTTTCACTGCGTGTTCCCTCCTTTGCGTAGATCTTTTATTGAACATAAAAGGGGCTGTGATAATCTTCACAGTCCCTCCCAAAGAGGTGCCATCCAGATTCGAACTGGAGAATAAAGGTTTTGCAGACCTTCGCCTTACCACTTGGCTATGGCACCGAAAAAAATGGAGCGGTAGACGAGACTCGGACTCGCGACCTCCACCTTGGCAAGGTGGCGCTCTACCAACTGAGCTACTACCGCATATGGATGTGCCTTGGGGCGGAATCGAACCACCGACACTGTGATTTTCAGTCACATGCTCTACCGACTGAGCTACCAAGGCTTGTGGCGACCCGGAAGGGGCTCGAACCCTCGACCTCCAGCGTGACAGGCTGGCGCTCTAACCAACTGAGCTACCGGGCCACATTTTGGTGGGAACAACAGGGCTCGAACCTGTGACCCCTTGCTTGTAAGGCAAGTGCTCTCCCAGCTGAGCTATGCTCCCGCGATCTACCGCCGAAGCTGTTCAGGAACTCCCTCGCAAGCGGCTTTGCTAATATAAACCATTTTGATGCCATTGTCAAGCGTTTTTTCGCTTTTCCGTCAGAAAATCTCCCTGAAAACTTTTTTCGCTTTATCGTCTATCTTTTGTAACATTCTTGCCTTGACGTGACTGGCTTTTGGTGGTACTTTCTGTTCGGTGGATCTTTAAGGCGGTACGGGATACCGACAAGATGCGGCCGAACGTTATCTTTGTGTGCGAATCGCAGCTTGCCGTGCCCTTATGCCCGGCAAGCTGTTTTTTTGCCCTGATCATCCGCCGAAATCAAAATAGGGAGGGTATCTTTCCATGAATCTTGTCTATGGTGTCAAGGACAAGCCCAAGGGCGGTCAGATCATCGTCTTCGCTCTGCAGCAGCTGCTCGCCATTCTGGCGGCGACCATCGCCGTTCCGTCGATCATCGGCAACGGCATGAGCCAGAGCGCCGCGCTTTTCGGCGCCGGCGTGGGCACGCTGGTCTATCTCTGCTTCACCGGGTTTAAGAGCCCCGTCTTCCTCGGCTCCAGCTTCGCCTTCATCGGCTCCATGTTCGCAGCCTTCGGCGGTGCGGTCTCCGTGAACGCGGGTTACATGGGCATCATTCTCGGCGCGGCCTTCGCCGGGCTGGTGTACGTCGTCCTGGCCATCATCGTGAAGGTCGCCGGCGTCAAATGGATCAATAAGCTGATGCCCCCCGTGGTCATCGGCCCGACCGTCGCCATCATCGGTCTGTCCCTGGCCGGCAATGCCGTCGCGAACTCTTTCGGCTTCGGCAGCCCTCTGGCGGACGGATATGTTCTGAACCGTGCCTCTCTCGCGAATCTGGTCTGCGCGATGGTCACGCTGCTCACCGTCATCCTCTGCTCCGTCAAGGGGAAGAAGATGCTCAAGCTGATTCCCTTCATCATCGGCATCGTCGCCGGATATATCTGCGCGCTGATCTTCACGCTGATCGGCCGCGCCTCCGGCATCTCTTCCTATATTCTTCTGGACTTCTCCGCCTTCTCCAACATGAGCTGGGTTCCGGATTTCGCCTTCGTGAAGGCCTTCAAGGGCGCGCATGAGATCACGGGGCAGTATGTCGCGACGATCGCAGCCGCTTACGTCCCCGTGGCGTTCGTCGTCTTCGCGGAGCACATCGCGGACCATAAGAATCTCTCCTCCATCATCGGGACGGACCTGCTCGAGGATCCGGGCCTGCACTGCACCCTGCTGGGCGACGGCGTCGGCTCCATTGCCGGCGCGTTCTTCGGCGGCTGCCCCAACACGACCTACGGCGAGTCCATCGGCTGCGTCGCCATCACGGGCAACGCTTCCGTCGTGACCATCGCGGCGACCGCTGTTCTGGCCATCGTTGCCAGCTTCTTCGGTCCCTTTGTCACCTTCCTGAGCACGATCCCCACCTGCGTCATGGGCGGCGTCTGCATCACCCTGTACGGCTTCATCGCCGTCTCCGGTCTGAAGATGCTCCAGCCCGTGGATCTGAACGACAACCGCAACCTGTTCACCGCCTCCGCGATTCTGATCGCCGGCATCGGCGGAATGACGATCCACATCGGCTCCGTCACCCTGACCGAGGTCGCCTGCGCGCTGGTTCTGGGCATTGTGGTCAACCTGCTGTTCAACCGCGAGCATAAGTAAGCCGCACCGGACCAGTCAAATACTGTTTCCAACAGGGGATCCGTCAGGATCCCCTGTATATTTCCGGAGAAATAAAAGATGGAACTGAAATCTGTGATCATGGACGAGGCTGCGGTGCGCCGCAGCATGACGCGAATCACCCATGAGATTATTGAAAAGAACAGCGGCTCGGAGGATCTCTGTCTGATCGGCATCCGCCGCCGCGGTCTTCCGCTCGCCGCGATGCTCCGGGATAATCTGCTCCGCTTTGAGGGCCGCGACGTTCCGCTCGGCTGCGTGGATATCAGCCTGTATCGGGATGACCTCAGCGAGCTGAGCGACCTTCCGGAGACCGGCAGCACCGACATTCCCTTCGAGATCAGCGGGAAAAAAGTCATCATTGTGGATGACGTCATCTACACCGGCCGGACTGCCCGCGCCGCGATTGATGCCGTTTTCCATTACGGGCGTCCCCGGATGATCCAGCTCGCCGTTCTGATCGACCGGGGCCACCGTGAGCTTCCGATCCGGCCGGATTACGTCGGCAAGAACATTCCGACCAGTCATTCCGAGATGGTTTCCGTTCTGGTCGGGGAAATCGACGGAAAGACGGAGGTTCAGCTCTATCAGCTGTAATTCGTCCTGTTTTTATCTGTGATTTGTCCTGTTTTTTCCGGTTGACTTTCCACCTTTTCTTTCATACAATGACGTCAGATATTATCTTCCAGAAGGAGGAACCGGATTTGCTTTCTTTAAATGAAAAGGGTCTTCAGAACAGGGATGAGTGGCTGGAAAAAGGGTATATTCTTCCCGCCTTTGACCGGGAGAAAATGATTGCCCGTACCAAAGAAGCCCCCGCCTGGGTTCATTTCGGCGCGGGCAACATTTTCCGCGCTTTCCAGTGCGCTGCGATGCAGCGTCTGCTGAACGAGGGGCTGACCGACACCGGGATCATCGCCGTCGAGGGCTTCGACTACGAGATCGTGGAGAAGGGTTACCGCCCCAATGACAATTATTCCCTGCTCGTCACGCTGAAGGCGGACGGCAGTGTGGAAAAGACGGTTATCGGTTCCATCGCCGAATCCTGCATTCTGGACAGCGATAACGCGGCCGAGTTCGACCACCTGAAGGAGATCTTCTCCTCCCCGTCCCTGCAGATGGCTTCCTTCACCATCACCGAGAAGGGATACGCGGTGAAGGGCGCGGACGGCAATCCCGCCCCCGGCGTCGCGGAGGATCTGGCCGCCGGTCCCGAAAAGCCCCACAGCTATCTCGGCAAGGTCGCTTCCCTGCTCTATACGCGCTATCAGGCCGGTGCGCTCCCCATCGCGATGGTCAGCACGGACAACTGCTCCCACAACGGGGAGAAGCTGTTTGAGGCGATCCGCACCTTTGCGGAGGGCTGGAACGATCCCGGTTTCCTGGCCTATGTGTCCGATCCGGCGAAGGTTTCCTTCCCCTGGACCATGATCGACAAGATCACGCCCCGTCCCGACCCGTCCGTGGAGGCGCTTCTCCGCGCGGACGGCCTGCAGGGTCTCGAGCCCGTGGTCACCTCGAAGCACACCTATATCGCCCCCTTCGTTAACGCGGAGGAAAGCGAATATCTGGTTCTGGAGGATTCCTTCCCGAACGGCCGTCCCCCGCTGGAGGCTGCAGGCTTCCTCTTCACGGATCGCAACACAGTGAACCGCGTCGAGCGCATGAAGGTCACAACCTGCCTGAATCCGCTGCATACGGCGCTCGCCGTCTACGGCTGTCTGCTCGGCTACACCCGCATCAGCGAGGAGATGAAGGACGCGGATCTCGTCCGCCTGATCAGGTCCATCGGCTACGAGGAAGGGCTTCCCGTGGTGACGGATCCCGGAGTCATCAGCCCCAGAGAATTCATTGACACGGTGGTGAACGTCCGGCTCCCCAACCCCTTCATGCCGGATACGCCCCAGCGTATCGCCTGCGACACCAGCCAGAAGATCCCGATCCGTTTCGGAGAGACCATGAAGAGCTATCTGTCCGATCCCGACCGGGATATCGCCTCCCTGAAGGCCGTTCCGCTGGCGCTGGCCGGCTGGCTTCGTTATCTGCTCGGCGTGGACGATGAGGGAAAGAAATTCGAAATCAGTCCCGATCCGCTGCTCTCCCGGCTGCAGGATGCTCTGCGCGGCGTGGAGCTCGGCCGCCCCGAATCGGCAGAGGGAAAGCTGGACGCGCTTCTTTCGGACGCTTCCCTCTTCGCGCTGGATCTGACGAAAACCCCGCTCGCGGCCAAGGTCAAGGCCTGTTTTGCCGCGATGCTCGAGGGTCCCGGAGCCGTGCGCAAAGCGCTCCGGAGCTTATAACCATTTATTCTTCTGCGGCAGCCCGAAAAGGCTGCCGTTTTTTTATAT
>CAJOLD010000083.1 GCA_905235435.1 uncultured Lachnospiraceae bacterium | reverse complement strand
CTTGTTTCTGAATCGCTGCAAGCTCAGACTTGTACGCCTTCATGGCTTTGGATTTTGTGCTTGCTGCCGACGCTGTACCGGAAAATGCAAAGAGCAAGATGAGCGTTAACAGCAGGAATGACATACGTGTGCGTTTTTTCATCGTATTACCCTCCTCCAGTGAAAGTTTTTTTCGGTGCTCACCGAACATTAATGATGGTAAAATAGTACCATTTTTGTTTTTTTTCGTCAACGTTCCGGCAAAGAGGAGGCAGTGTACACCAATGAATGCAAGAGCGCATTTTTCGGATAAAAAGTCCCCGGCTGAACCACTGTCAACCGGGGAACTTTTTGTATTCCTGTTAAGTTATTGCACGTATTTCAGCGCGTACTTCGCGTACCGGATGCGCGTATCCATGTGGGCGTCTCTCGCGTACGGGCGCTCGAAGCATGCGCAGAAGGCCCGGGTCGTTTTTGTGACGTCGGTGCACTTCTTGAACTGCGAGAGCGACATGGCGTAGCTTGCCGGATAGCCCATCGAATAGGAGAAGCCCCAGCAGGCTCCGTATCTTCCGGACAGTTCCGCCATCAGGAAGTCGATCTGGACCTTCAGGTCGTTGTTCGGCCAGGGCTTGCCCTGTGCCCGGCAGAAGTTGACGAAATTGGTCCTCCGGGGGCTGCCCGGGGTATCGGTCCACTGCACCATTCCGACGCCGCGGCCGGTACTCAGTTCCACGGCATTGAGCTTGATGTCGTAGGGCCCGCCGCCGGACTCCCACATCAGGTTGCCGGCGATCCCGGCTGCCGCTTCCTTGGAAAAGCCGACTCTTACCAGATAATTCACCAGCTTCTCGATGTTGTTGGAACCTGTAAAGATGCTGGCATAGAGCGTGACCACCGCGCCGTCTTCCGAAGCCAGATTACGCACATACTTGCCCGCCTTATAGGACTTTCCGGTCTCGGTCTTCGAGGTGTTCCAGTGGTCAAACCCCTTATCCTCGCTGCCCGGGAGCTTGTATTTCTTTCCGTAGGTGCAGACCATGGTCTTCGGGACGTCGGAGATGACACCGTTGCTCTTAAATCGGATCTTATAGGTGATCGGCGTGAACTTCGCGTACAGCGTCACTCTGCCGGTCCTGCCGTTTTTGAGCGCGGCGACACGGGTCCCCTTCTGGAAATCGGGGGTCGTGTACCAGCCTCCGAAAATGTAGCCTTCTTTTCTCGGCTTGTACAGGCCGGCCTTCTCTTCGACGTTATAGGTCCGGGGATTTTTCCTGCCCGGTTTCAGCTCGCCGCCGTTGTATTCGTAGGTGATCTTGTAGTTGCGGACCTTCCAGTGCGCGTACAGTGTATACTTCTGCAGGGAAGAGACCCTGGTGGCCGCCGTCACCTCGGTGCCGCCCTTCTTTTTGGTAAACCAGCCCAGGAACTTGTAGCCCTTCCTCTTCGGCGTCGGCAGCTCGCCGATCTTTGCCTTGGGGCGGACGTATATCGATTTGACATCCAGCGTGCCTTCGACCGGTTTCAGCCTGATCTTGATGGCGTCAGCGGGTATCTGCGTCTTCTGCGTCTGCGTCGATGTCTCGGTCTGTGTCTGTGCCGTCTGCGTCGATGTCTCGGTCTGCGTCTGTGCCGTCTGCGTCGATGTTCCGGTCTGCGCCTGCGTCTGCGATGCCTCCGTCTGTGACGTCTCTTCCGCCTGCACACGCATGCCTGCCGGCAGGAGCATCAGCATGCTGATGACCGCGATCAGCATCGCAGCGATCCGCAGCATCTGTCTTCGCGGCAGGAGCCTTGTCCGTTGATTCATATAGAACCTCCTGAAAATGTCCCTCATTAATAATCATTACAACAGTCTCGCTATTGTCCTATGATACTCGATAATTCGATAAAAAGCAAACTGCCCGGCGGATCCGCGCCTTCACCTCGCGATCAGGATCGCCGTCGACCTGGCCATGAGACTGTACGTACCATCCGTATTGATCGGCTTTTCCTCTCCGGGGGACGCAGAGACGGACTTTCCTGAATCACAGACGAGATACCACCGCATCCCCTCCGGGATGATGGGAAGCCGGAAGGTCTGGTCTTCCCAGTACGCGTTGACCGCGACGTAGATAAAGGACGTCTGCGCGGTGTGGTAGGTCTCTTTTCCCTCCGCGAACAGGTAGGCAAATGTCAGGGCCGCCCCGTACGGATCATGCTGCCAGGGCGTGGTGCTGTGGAAGGACAGGTCCGGGTAGCCGGTATCGTTGCGGCCGATATCGTAGGAGACGCTGCGCAGGGCGGGATGCGCCTTCCGGAAGGCGATCAGATCTCTGACGTACTGCTGCAGCTTTTGATGAGTCTCCAGCCTTCCCCAGTCAAGATAAGAGATATCGCTATCCTGGCAGTAGGCGTTGTTGTTGCCGTACTGCGTGTTCGCGAATTCATCTCCGGACAGGAGCATGGGGACGCCGCGGCTGGTCAGGAGGATGGTGAACGCGTTGCGCATCTGCCGCTCGCGCAGGGCCAGAATGCCGGGATCGTCCGTTTCCCCCTCGACGCCGCAGTTCCAGCTGTCGTTGCGGTCGCAGCCGTCCCGGTTGTCTTCGCCGTTGGCCAGATTATGCTTCTCGTTGTAGGAGACAAGATCGTAAAGTGTAAATCCGTCGTGGCAGGTGATGAAATTGATCGATGCCGATGCATCTCTGCCCGCGTACAGATCCTGCGATCCCTGTATCCGCGCGCACAATTCCGGCGCTGCCTCTCCGCCTCCCTTCAGGAATACGCGGAGGCAGTCCCTGTATTTTCCGTTCCACTCGGACCAGCGGTTCCAGGAGGGGAAATGCCCGACCTGGTAGAGCCCGCCCGCGTCCCAGGCCTCGGCGATCAGCTTGCACTTGCCGAGCACGGGATCGTGCGCGATCGTCTCAAGCAGCGGCGGGGATATCATGGGGGCACCACTCTGATCCCTCGTCAGGATCGACGCGAGATCAAATCGAAAACCATCAATATGATAAGAGAAGGCCCAGTAGCGGAGGCAGTCGAGAATCATATTTCTCACGACCGCATTATTGCAGTTCATGGTATTGCCGCAGCCGCTGAAATTGTAGTAATATCCTTCTGGGGTCAGAAGATAGTAGGTCCGGTTGTCGATCCCGCGGTACGAGATATACGGTCCGTTTTCATTTCCTTCCGCGGTGTGATTGAAGACAACGTCCAGGATGACTTCGATGCCGTTTGCATGCAGATGGCGGATCATGGTTTTCAGCTCATCCGACTCCATGCCGAACGGCGCAGACGCCGCGTATCCGGCCTTGGGGGCAAAGAAGCCGACTGTCGAATAGCCCCAGTAGTTCATCAGCAAAGATCCGTTTGACTCGCGGGAATTTTCAAATTCATCGAACTCAAAGATCGGCATCAGTTCGATGCAGTTTACGCCAAGCTCTTTCAGATACGGGATCTTGCTGACGATCCCGGCGTAGGTGCCGCGGAAACGGACCCCGGAGCTCTCATGCATCGTCAAGGAGCGGACGTGCGCCTCGTAGATCACGAGATCTTTCATCGGGATCTCCAGCGGCTTATCGCCCTCCCAGTCGTAATCTTCACGGATGATCTGTCCCCTGTGGGGGAAGGGATCATCGGGCCTGGGCTTCCTGCCCCAGACGCTTCTTCCGCTGATAGACTTCGCATAGGGATCCAGCAGGATCTTCGTCCTGTCATACCGAAGCCCTTTGTCCGGATCCCAGGGGCCGTCGAAGCGGTAGCCGTATTCCGTAGTCTCGGTGTTGATGCCAAAGACCATCATAGAAAAGACGTTCCCTATCCGGAACTTCTCCGGGAACGGGATCTCCACGAACGGCTCATCCGAGCCGTGATGAAAAAGCAGCAGTGTGCATCCCGTCGCCTCTTTAGAAAAAATACTGAAATTGACGCCTCCGTCGATGATGGAAGCACCAAAAGGAAAAACCCGGCCGACCCGGTATTCAAGATCCTGGATCTTATCTGTCGGGAAACTGTCGATCGATTTCATAGCAGCTCCTCCTTTAGAAATACTATGTCGCCGTATGCGGTATAAAGTCAAGAGGAAAGGGGCAAAAAACCGTTCCGGAACGGAAAAATCAGCAGGGGGAAAACGATGGAAAACAGAACAGAAAACACAGCAGAAAATACAGCAGAAAACAAAACAGAAAACAAAACAGAAAACACAACAGAAAGTGCAACAGAAAATACAACAGAAGCTGCAACCGCGATCAAAAACATCATCTTCGATCTCGGGAGCGTACTGATCCGGTTTGACCGGCAGACATTCCTGGACCGCCATGCGGCGGACTGCACGCCCGCGGAGCGGACGCTCCTTGAGCGGGAGACGTATCTCAGCGCGGAGTGGATCATGCAGGACCGCGGCACTCACGTGCCGGCCGAGACGGCGCAGATCGTCTGCGGGCGGGTCCCGGAAAAACTGCATGCAGCCGTCCGCGGCCTGGTGTGCCGCTGGTACGACGACATCCTGCCGATCGAGGGGATGAGCGGACTCGTGGGCGAGCTTAAGGAAAACGGATACAAGATCTTCCTGCTCTCCAACGCCGCAAAGGACTTCCCGGAATACTGGGACCGCATCCCGGGGCACGAATACTTTGATGACTGGTGCGTCAGTGCCTTCGAGGGCTTCATCAAACCGCAGCCGGAGATCTACCGCCGTGCCCTCGACAAGTTCGGCATCCTCGCGTCCCAGAGCCTCTTCATCGACGACGTCACCGCCAACATCGAAGGCGCCCTGAACGCCGGCATGCAGGGCATCGTATTTCACGACGACCCGCAGGAGCTGCGGGAGAAGCTGCACAAGGCAGGGGTCAGGATCTCGGTTTGATAGCTGGGGGAGGTGGCTTCCCGGCGCGGTGTTGGCGGTCGCGCAGGTCATGGAAGAATAGTCGCGACTTGCTATAATACCTGGCGGAAGCCGGTGGCCGCGGGGAGTCGCGCGCGCACCGCGGGAACAAGTTCCTCGCGCACAGCGCACGGAAGTGGCTCAGGGGACATTGGTGGCTTCCCG
>CAJOLD010000082.1 GCA_905235435.1 uncultured Lachnospiraceae bacterium | reverse complement strand
CAGGCCGTGACCTTATGTTCCTTCACCATGCGGACCACGCGGCGGATGGCCAGGTCTTCATCGTGAATGACGGCGCCTTCGCGGCTCCTGGGCATCAGGCTGCCGTCCGGCATATAGGCTCTGTCGGCGAAGACTTCTCTGGCGACCGGCAGGCCGATTTCCTGCGCGGCGCGGACGCTTTCGCTTCCGGACAGGCCGAGGAGGATGAGCGACGGATCAAAATCCTGCACAGCTTTGGCGATTGCCAGGGCAAGCTCGTGATCCTTGCCGGCCATGTTGTACAGAGCGCCGTGCGGTTTGACGTGCTGCAGCTTCAGTCCTGCTGACTGGGCAAATGCCTGGAGCGCGCCCAGCTGGTAGGTGACGTATGCGGCAGCTTCCTCGGGTGATACATTCATGTTTCTGCGGCCAAAGCCCATCAGATCCGGAAATCCCGGATGGGCGCCGATCCCGATGCCGGCCTCACCGGCCATCGCGACGGTCTTCTTCATGACCAGAGGATCGGAAGCGTGGTAACCGCAGGCAATGTTGCAGGAGGAGATCAGCGGGATCACGTCCTTGTCCATTCCGATGGTATAAGCCCCGAAGCTTTCTCCCAGATCGCTGTTCAGGTCAACTTTAATCATTGTTTTCCCTTCTTTCCCAGATAATCTATTTCTCTACAGTCTTTCCTTCTCCCGTGCGAGGCTTCATCCCGCCGGAGGGTTATTTTTGACTGTAGATATGCCAAGATTTAAGCTCTTGAAACTCACTCTTTAAGCTGCACATTCTTCACGTCCAGCAGCAGCATGTGTCCCGGCGCGTGCGTGATGGCAAAATCAGGCTTCACGTTCATCACGACGGACTGCGGCGTGACGCCGCAGGGCCAGAACATGGTCACTTCACCCTCTTTGATCTCAACGGGATCGCCGAATTCCGGGTGATCGATATCTTTGATCCCGATCTGCGCGGGATCGCCGATGTGGATGGGGCTTCCGTGCACCTTCGGCAGCGCCGCGGTGACGGTCACGGCCTTGACCACCTGCTCGGGCGGAACGGGCCGCATGGAGACGACCATCTTGCCGGAGAAGACGCCCGCGGGGACCGTATCGATGTTGGTGATGTACATCGGAACGTTCCGGCCCATCGTATTGTGGCGCATCTCGATGCCGGCTTCGATCATCTCGGATTCAAAGCTGAAGGAGCAGCCGATCAGAAAGCCCACGAGGTCATCGCGCCAGAACTGTTCCACATCCGTGTACTCTCCGGTGCAGACGCCCTTCTCGTAGATCCTGTACTTCGGGAAATCCTTCGCGATATCGCAGTCCTGCGCGACAAATTTCGTAAAGCGGCTTCCGGTGTCCAGAACTTCCAGCACCGGGCAGGCCTTCGGATTGCGCTGCGCGAAGAGCAGGAAGTCGTATGCCTGCTCCTTCGGCAGGATGATGAGGTTTGCCTGCGCGTATCCGGGGCAGAGGCCGCTCGTCGGCTCCGTGTATTTTCCTTCCCGGATGAGGTGCCGCATCTGAAGCGGCGTATAGCCCTTGTAATCACTGATCATCTGTTCTTCCTCCATCCTTTTTTTGTGCCGCGCTTCCATCCGGCGCGGGCCTTCCCCTGCTGTCCCGCGCGGAGCGTGAGGACTTCGTAGGGGCCGTCGGCCACGGCCTTCTCCGGTTCCTTTTCGGCATGCTTTTCTTTATCCAGCTCGTCCAGCATGCGGCAGTGCTTCTGCCACAGTTCGTTCACCCGCCGGATCATCTGCTGTGATTCCTGCACCGTGAAGCGCACGAACTGCACCTCCTGGCCGGGACGCAGCTGCGCGAACACCGGGATATCCGGGTTGCAGACCGACGCGATCTTGGCGTAGCCGCCGGTCGTCTGGCGGTCGGCCATCATCACGATGGGCTCGCCCGTGCCGGAGATCTGGATGCTTCCGTTCACGATGCCGTCCGAAAGGATGTCATATCCGTTTTTGCTCTCAACGGCCGGCCCGCTGAGCCGGTAGCCCATCCTGTCACTGTGGCTGGTGATCTGATAGACGCTGTTATAGAAGGTCCGGATGCCTTCCTCCGTGAACATATCCTCCTGGGGGCCCGGGATCACGCGGATCTTTGTGAGGTCCGGATCCAGCGGCGCAACGGTCCTCCGCTCCGGGACCCAGCGGTGGGAATAATCCTTTTTGCCGTTCTCCGGATCGCGCAGGGGGATCTCGTCTCCCGCCATGAGGGCTCTCCCGTGAAAGCCGCCGATCCCGCAGCGCAGGTTGGTGCTCCTGCTGCCCATGACGACAGGGATGTCCAGTCCTCCGCCGATCGCGACAGAACCGTAGGTGCCGACCTGGCCGGTCGTGATCTGGACGGTCGATCCCGCGGGGACATTCACCGCCTTATCGGCAGGATATTTCTTTCCGGCGATCTCGATTCCGAAATCCCCGCCGCACACGGCAATATTGACCGCCTCGTCAAAATGGAGCACCGGACCGATCAGGCAGAACTCCACGACCGCTTCCGAATCATCATTTCCGACCAGCACGTTTGCCATCTTCGAGGCGACCCTGTCCATGAAACCGCCCGGCGCGAACCCGCTGTTCTGGTGTCCCAGCCTTCCCGCGTCCTGGATCGTCGTGCGGGGACCGGGAAAGATAACATGCATTGCCATCCGTCAGTCCTCCTCTCTGATCCACTGGTATTCGTAGGATCCGTCTTCGATCTTCGCGCTGATGTCAAGGAACTCCTCCCTTGAGACAGGGACAAAGCGGATGTACTCTCCCGCTTCATAGAGGATGGGCGTCTCCCTGTCGTGATCGTACAGCTTGAGCGGCGTCCTGCCGATGATCTGCCAGCCTCCGGGTGAGGCAAGCGGATAGATGCCCGTCTGGTCCGCGGCGATGCCGACAGAGCCCTTCTCAAGGCGCTCCCTGGGGTTCTTCAGGCGCGGGGTGCTGATCCTTTTGTCCATGCCGCCGAGATATACGAACCCGGGCATAAAGCCGAGCATGTAGATCAGGTAATCCACGCCGCTGTGGATCGCGATGACCTCCTCCTCGGAGAGCCCGGAATGGCTGCAGACGGTCGGAAGATCCGGTCCGTACTCTCCCCCGTAGCAGACAGGGATGAGGATCGTATGCTTCTTCATTTTCCCGCTGCCGGCGTCCATGCCCGAGAGCGCCCCGGAGATCTTCGCCGCGAGCTCATCATATTCGATATCGACGGGACGGTAATGGACCATGAGCGTGGCGTATGTCTGCACATACTCGGTAACGCCCGGGATCTCCAGCTTCATCAGGTTCTTTCTGGCGGCGCGCACCACGGCGCTGATCCCGGGATCGATCTCGTTCCCGAAGATGATCGTAATCGCCGAATCGCCCACCGGTAAAATTCTGTAATCCATACTTTAACTCTTAATCTTCCTGTAATGCGCAAAATGGCCCACAGTGAAGACACTGCGGGCCATTTATAGTCATTGAGATCCTTTCGTGACCCGTATGATCAGGCAGCGAGAAGCGCCTGAAGACCGGTGATGAAAGCACGCATATTCCTGGCTGCGATGAAAATGAACAGCGCGATCACGAGAACGACCAGGACATTGAACCATGTCTTGTTCTTGTATTCCTTCATGATCTTCACGTCGTTGGAAACGATCAGAAGAAGGATACCGGTGACCGGGAGCAGGATGGCGTTGGCTGCCTGCGCGAAGAGGATGATCTCCGTCGGGCTTGCGCCGAGTGTGCAGGTAGCGAAGATACCAAAGCCAAGAACGATGATCCAGAAGAGCTTGAATTTGCCCTTCTTCATATCCTCGCCCCAGCCAAGGATGCCTGAGGAAGCAAACGCGGCGGCGAGCGGCGCGGTGAGCGTGCTCGTGATGCCGGCTGCGAACAGGCCGATGCCGAAGATGACGGTCGCCCAGCTGCCGAGAAGCGGCGTAAGCGCTACTGCCATATCAGCGCCGGATGCGATGGTGCCGCCGGTCGCATGGATCGTAGCTGCAGCACAGATGATGATCGCCATGGAGATGATGCCGCCGAGACCGATGGAGATGATCGTATCAAAGCGGGAGTTCGCAAGTGCCTCTTCTTTATCATCCTCCTCGTTATTGCTCCACTTTTTGGAGGCGGAGGAAGCATGCAGGTAGATATTGTACGGTACGACCGTGGTGCCCATCAGGGCAGCGACCGTCATCCAGTTTCCTCCTTCCGGCACCTTAAAGCCGAACATGCCCTTGAAGACTTCGCCCCAGGCGGGCTTTGCGGCAAATG
The DNA here is from genome assembly GCA_905235435.1 of uncultured Lachnospiraceae bacterium. Taxonomy (GTDB): domain Bacteria; phylum Bacillota; class Clostridia; order Lachnospirales; family Lachnospiraceae; genus CAMOKZ01. The sequence goes on along the minus strand of CAJOLD010000082.1, from coordinate 6,169 downwards.
CGCAGATAAGGAAGATGAGGCCCATGATCACGACCAGCGCCGTGAGGATGTTCTCGACGATCTCATAGCTGCCGGAGAACAGGAGCGCAAAGGCGATGACGCCGAGGATAAGGGCGATGACGATCTTTGCGGTCGGCGTGTTCGTTGCCGGGAACGCGGCCTGGATGCCGAGGATGGAACCGGTCAGGTTTCCGGTCTCATAAGCGATGTTGCCGATAAAAACAGCGGCGATAACAAGGATCGCAAGGATCACTCTGGCGGCTGCGCCGGTAAACTTTGCGCGGAGCGCCTCGCCCAGTCCCATGCCGGAGACAATGCCCAGCCTGGCTGCCATGGACTGCATGATGATGACCGAGATCACCGAGAGCAGCATGGCCCAAAGAAGCGTATAACCCGCTGTTGCGCCGGAGATCGAACACGAGGTAACTGTGCCGGGCCCGATAAATGCCGCTGCTACGAGCGCGCCGGGGCCGACGTTTTTGATTCTCTTTCCTAAATTACTCATAGTTGCCCTCCTACAAACAAATTTCATACTTTAACATTTTAATATATTCCAGTGAAATAGTCAAATTTTAATCAAATTTTTTTTGTTTTTCGTGCGGGTTTACCTAAAATTTGCGATGCGATATGCGTCTTGTGATCCGCCGCGGGAGTATGTTATGATATGCCACAGACACGATGAAAGGAATTGATCGATCATGGCATTTGATGGAATTACCGTGGCCGCCCTGGTCCATGAGCTCTCCGATACGCTGACGGACGGCAGGATCGCGCGGATCGCGCAGCCGGAGAAGGACGCTCTCCTTAAAGAACAGAAACGGGCAGCACCGGCTCCTCCTCTCGGCGAGCGCAAGCCTGCCCCTCCTCTATCTGACGCAGGCAAACCGGCCCGCCCCCATGACGGCGCCGAATTTCTGCATGCTGCTCAGGAAGCACATCGGCGGCGGACGGATCCGCTCCGTCACCCAGCCCGGCCTCGAGCGCATCGTGCGCTTTGAGATCGAACACTACGACGAGCTGGGCGACCTGCGCCGCAAAAGCCTTCTGATCGAGCTGATGGGCAAGCACAGCAACATCATCTTCTGCGACGAAAACGACATGATCATCGACAGCATCAAGCACATCTCAGCCCAGACGAGCTCTGTCAGGGAGGTGCTCCCCGGGAAGACCTGGTTCATCCCGGACACCACAGGAAAGTTTGACCCGCTCTGTGTCAGCGAAGAGGACTTTCGCGCTGCCGTTTTCTCAAAGGCCGTTCCCCTCTCGAAGGCGCTCTACTCTTCCCTGACCGGGATCAGCCCCGTGATGGCCGAGGAGCTCTGCCACAGGGCCGGTCTTGAATCGTCCCGCAGCGCTCTCACGATCGATGAGGACGCGCAGATCCACCTGTTCCGCCTGTTCGGGCATCTGATGGACGATGTCCGGGCGGCCCGCTTCTCCCCGCGCATCATCCTGGACGCGAAGAAGGAGCCCGTGGAATACGCCGCGCTGGAGCTCACCATGTACGCGGACATGGAGCAGCGCGCCTTTCCCGATATATCCTCCCTCCTGGAGGAATTCTACTCCATGAAGGAGAAGGTGACGCGCATCCGCCAGAAATCGGCCGACCTGCGCAGGATCGCCGCGACCGCCGCCGAGCGGACAGGCAAAAAATACGATCTGCAGCTGCGGCAGCTGAAGGATACCGAAAAGAAGGAAAAATACAGGCTCTGGGGCGAGCTTCTGCACACCTACGGCTACGAGGCGCAGGAGGGGGCATCCGGCCTCAGGGTCCTCAATTACTATACCGGTGAGGAGATCGAGATCCCTCTCGACCCGACAAAAAGCGCCGCCGCGAACGCGCAGGCCTATTTTGACAGATACGGGAAATTAAAGCGGACTGCGGAAGCCCTCACGGGCCTTCTCTCCGAGACAAAGGCGGATCTCGACCAGCTGATGGCCATCCGCACCTTCCTTGATATGGCACTGACAGAAGAAGACCTGGTGCAGGTAAGGGAAGAGCTGACCGACGCCGGCTACATCCGGCGCCGCGCGTCTTCGCCCAAAAAGGCGAAAACGCCGGCCTCCTCCCCGCTGCACTACAGGTCCTCTTACGGATATGATTTCTATGTGGGAAAAAACAACTACCAGAACGACGAGCTCACCTTCCGCTTCGCCTCCGGAAACGACTGGTGGTTCCACGCCAAAGGAGCCCCCGGCTCCCATGTTATTCTCAAAAACAAGGGCACTGAGATCCCGGACCGTGCCTTCGAGGACGCCGCTGCGCTGGCGGCTTACTACTCCGCGAACCGGGATGCGGAAAAGGTCGAAGTCGACTACGTTGAAAAGCGCCAGGTCAAAAAGCCGAACGGCGCAAAGCCGGGCTTTGTCGTCTACTACACGAACTATTCCATGGTCATCCGCCCGGACATCTCTTCGCTGACGCCCGTGGACTGATCGCTGACGCCCGCGGACGGATCGCCGGCGCTCACGGCCTGATCCTTATCCAAAAATCGTGGCGTGCAGCCTGCTGATCGTCTCGTCGTGGTCGTACATCAGCATTTCATCCTGGATGGTGTAGAGATCATCGTAGGGGATGTGAAGCTCCTCCATCCCGTAGCTGATGATGGCGGGTGCTTTGGAGAGCAGGTTGACGGTATCTCCCGCCCCCAGATCGCTCTCAATGGAGGGAAGGATCTTAAGCGCCGTGAGGACCGCGCCGAAGACACTTTCATCGCGGATGCCGTCCACGATCGCGTGGATCACCTTCCGCTGCCGCTCGGTCCTGCCGAAATCGTTCTCGGAGCCGGTGAACCGGTTCCTGCAGTAGCCCACGGCCTGATAGCCGTCCAGATGGAGCAGGCCGGAGCCCTTGATCTCGTGATCTTCGAAGCGATCGTCGTTCGCCTCGCACATCGTTTTGATATAATCGTTCGCGACGACGACCTCATCCTCGTCCATCTCGATATCCACGCCGCCCACAGCGTCCACGATATCGCGCATGGAGTTAAAGTCGACCATCGCGTAGTTGTCTATCTTCAGATCGAAGTTCTGCTCGATCGTTTCCACCGTGAGCTCCGGGCCTCCGTTCGCGCAGGCCGCATTCAGCTTATGCAGGCCGATCCCGGGAATATCCACGCCCAGATCGCGGAGGAAGGACGTCACAAAGATCTTTTCCTTCGAATCGTTGATCGTGACAAGCATCATGACATCCGAGTTGCCGAACCAGCTCTCGTCCCTGCGGTCCACGCCGATCAGCAGGACGTCGTACGCGTTGTCACTTTGCGCCGCTGCGGGAAGTGCGCACCCTGCCGATACGGCAATTGCGAGCGCCGCCGCGGCGATCATTCCTCTTACTGCTTTTCCCCTTACCAATGCCCTCATCTTTCCCCTCATTTCTCTTTCTCTTCGAAAAACTTTTCTATGTTCTCCCTCGACGACTGAACGCGGCCCTGGACAAAAAACGGTTTCCCGCCTCCCCTGCCCGAGAGGGCCTCATTCATTTCTTTCACAAAGGCGCGGATATCACCGCCCTGGTGTCCGATCACATATTTATAATCCGTCCCGTCACTGCCCGAGAATACCGCGCATCTGCCGCCGCAGGTCTCCATGACCTCCACGCACAGGCGCCGCACCTGGTCCGGTCCGAGCCCGTCCCGGATGATCAGGACGTCCCCCTCGCCGCGATGTTCATCGGCGATCTGCCGGAAGGACTCATTTTCCATTTCTATGAGACGGTAGCTCTCGGCCATCTCCTGTTCCTGCAGTCTTTTTACGGCCTCCCCCGTCTGGTCCGGCTTCGCTGAGAGAAGTACGGAGACCCGGTGATTCTGCTCTTCCATGGTCCGCAGATACGCAAGGGCCATCCGGCCGCAGAGAAGCTCCACGCGCACGCCGCTCCGGAATTTTTCGACGCTGATCAGCCTTATCAGGCCGATCTCGCCGGCGCGCTTTACATGCGTTCCGCAGCAGGCACAGGTGTCCGCGCCCGGAAAGGTGACGATGCGGACAAGCCCCGTGAGCTCTTTCTTGCTCCTGTAGGTAAGAAGCGCCGCTTCCTCCTGCGTGCACACCCTGATCTGCGTTTCTTCATTTTGCCAGACGACCGCGTTCGCCTTCTCCTCGATCTCGTCAAGCTGCTCTCTCGTCAGCATGCCGTCGAAGTCGATCGTGATCCGCTCGCTTCCCATGTGGAAGCCCACATTATTGTATCCGTAGGCCGCGTGCACCAGGCCGCTGACGATATGTTCGCCGGAATGATTCTGCATCCGGTCAAAACGCGGCTCCCAGTCCAGCTGTCCGCGGACCGGCGTCCCGGCCGGGATGGCCGTATCCGTAATATGGATGATCTCGCCGTCCTTCTCCTGCGTATCCAGGACCTTCACCCTCCGGGGAGCTTTATCCTCTTCCTCAAAGATCAGAACTCCACTGTCTCCGGGCTGGCCGCCGCCCTCCGGATAAAAGGCGGTGGCGGAAAGTTTGACGAACGTCTTCTTATCCGCCGACCCGCTGTCGGTGACAACGGCGTCAAATTCCCGGATGTACGCATCCCGGTCAAATAATCTCTCTGTCATTCAGATTCCTTTCAGCCTGTCTCCGGCCCCGCCGGAAAACGCAAAATGTGACTGCAAAGCGTTTACATCATAGCGCATTTATTTCGTGTTCGCAAGCAGTATTGCGTTAGTATTCGCGGGGCCGCTCCTTGTTTTTGCAATGAGAATCCTGTATAAACGGAATTTTCAGAGAGGGAAATCATGGCAGCGAGCGAAAAGACTTTCAGAGAAAGATATATGGCCGGGGAGACCGATTTTGACGAGATCTTTGATCTTACTGAAAAATGGGGTTTTTCCGATGAAACATGCACGCTCCGGGAGTACCTGGGCCTCACCGAACAGGAGGAGGATATCTGGGTCACCACGAGCGACGAGGACCTGGAGGATTTCATGGAGAAGGAAAAGACCCGCTGGGTCTTCTTCACCGATCTCGACGGAACGCTCCTGGATGATGACAAAAATATCTCCGATGAGAATCGCGCCGAGATCGAACGGATCCTGGCGGACGGGCACGCGGTCGTGCTCTGCACCGGGCGCGCTCTCCCAAGCGCCATTCAGCAGGCAAAACGCCTGGGGCTGCTCGGCAGATCCTGCTACCTCATCTGCTATAACGGGGCGCAGATCTATGACGCGGAGCGCCGATGCCTCATCTATAAAACAGGGATCCCGCTGACCACCGTCAGAAAGGTCTTTGACGACGCGCACAATCATGGGATCAACGTCCAGACCTACTCCGAGCAGGGTGTCCTCGCCGAAAAAGACAGCAGCAGCCTGCAGAAATATCTCGTCCTCCAGAGTCTGACCGCGAAGATCGTCCCCGACGTGTGCAAAACGCTGAAGGAAGATCCGCCCAAGATCCTGGCACTCGATTTTGACAGCCACGACAATGTGGAGTCCTTCCGTGAATATATGACGCAGGCGTACGACGGGGAGCTGGACTGCTATCTCTCCAACCCCTACTACCTTGAGATCGTTCCCTTAGGAATCAATAAGGGAAATGCCGTCCGCTTCCTCTGCGGGCATCTCGGCATCCCCATCTCCCGCTCTCTCGCCGCCGGCGACGCGGAGAATGACCTTTCCATGATCCTGGCCGCCGGCACCGGCGCTGTCATGGCAAACGGCGAGCCTCTCCTTAAAGAGAACGCGGACTATATCACCACCGCCGACAACAATCACAGCGGCGTCTCGGAGATCCTGCGGAAATTCATTCCGTGAGGCGCGAACTTGCCAGATTGGCTTCCCGGCGCGGCTTGGACCCCGGCAAGGTATAGAAGAATAGTCGCGACTTGCTTTGTTACCTACCGGAAGTCAGTAGCCGCGGGACCAGGGAAGCAAGAAGCAGACCATTCCGGGAAATTCCAAGGTTTGCACTACCCGACTTGGCTCAGTCAAGAGCAAAAAGCAGACCAGCAGGCCGATATCCCGGAGTTGCACTGCCATGTTTCAGAGGCCCGGCAGATCAATATGAATTTTTCCGAAATTGCACTGCCCCGAAAGCAGTGCAATTTCTATTATTCCAATAACTGAACTGCCCGGACTTTCAGGGTCAAGATTGGTTTACGGACCGGCAAGGCCATGTCCCCCAACTGCACTGCCTGGCGGGCAGCGCACCTGGAAGGATTTCCCAAAAGGCACTG
>CAJOLD010000081.1 GCA_905235435.1 uncultured Lachnospiraceae bacterium | reverse complement strand
GACATAAACGCGCTCATGTCCGGCGAGACGGTCAAGATCACCCTCGCCACCGGCGGCACCTCCGACGGAACCTCCGGCAATGCCTCTGGCGCCGCCGAGAACGGCAAAAGGCCGGTCATGGTGTTTTTCCCGGGCGGCGCCTTCGGCTGGGGCGGCATCGCGGACCCCATGTATGACGGCTTTAATTTTGTTGACGCGCACAGGGATGTCGTGCTGGTGACGGTCAATTACCGCCTCGGCCTGATGGGCTTTATGGATTTCTCGTCGGTGCCGGGCGGGGAGGAGTATGAGGAGAGCTGCAATCTGGGGATCCTGGACCAGGTCTGCGCGCTGCGCTGGGTGCAGCGCAATATCGCGCAGTTCGGCGGAGATCCGGACAACGTCACGATCTTCGGCGAGTCCGCGGGCGGGACCAGCGTTTCGCTGCTGCCGCTCGTCAAGGAGGCAAAGGGCCTTTTCGGAAAGGTGATCGCGGAGAGCGGCGCCGTCAACTTTACCTTCAGCCGGGAGGAGGCGCAGGCGGAGACGCAGCTGTTTCTGAAGGAGGCGAATGCTTCGACGATGGACGACCTTCTCGCCCTGAGCGAGGAGGAGCTGATGAAGATCAACGAGAAGGTGAACGACACCAACAATTTCCCGGTGCGGGACGGCAATGTGCTTCCGGAGGACCTGTACGCCGCCTACGCGTCCGGCGCGGCAAAGGATGTCGTGATGCTGACGGGCACCAACAAGGATGAGGTGCGCTACTTCATTGAAGATATGGGCGGATACCCTGTCTACCGGGTCGCGTGCAGGCTGCTGTACGGAGCTACGGTCTCGCGCATGGACAAAGAGGACCGTGACCGGGCGGAGGAGTTTGACAAGTGCCTGGACGACCGTCCCCTCTGGAGGGAGTCGGAATTCCTCAATGAGATCCTGTTTCGGATCCCCGCTGTGACGCAGGCGCAGATGCACACGCAGGGCGGCGGGACCGATTACATGTACTACTGGACAAAGGAATCCGTGCGGAAACGCTTCGGAGCCTGCCACGCCGTGGAGCTGTCCTACGTGTTCAATAACCTGGACGATACGATCTATACCGGAGAGAGGGCAGACGAGACGCTCGCGGCCACCGTGCAGGAGATGTGGGTGAACTTCGCGAAGACGGGGGATCCGTCCACCGGCGAATACCAATGGGATCCCTATGATACGCAGAGCAGGAAGACCATGATCCTGGGCGATGAGGTCAGGATGGAAGCCGATCCGCTGCGGGAGCAGAGAGAGCTGGTCGAGCCGATGATCCGGTACAACTTTAACGGTTATTACGCCAATGTGGACTACGCGCTCGCATATCTGTGGAGAAGGATCCTCACGGGTATCGCGTTACTGGCGGGCCTGAATCTTCTCCTTGTATTGATTTGCAGGATATGGAAGCGCATTCGGCGCTGATGCTTGAATATAGGCGGGCGCAATACTATAATTAGATATTAGTAAGAAGTTAGTAGGAATAGCTCTGTGAAAACGCACAAAATTTAAATTTTACAGAAAGGTGGTGCAGATCTGAATGGATCTCAAACAGAAAACTTTTTCTGAGCTATTGCGGGTGACTGCTCTTGAGTGCGGAGACAGCCCCGCTATCAACTGCCGCGGCGCGGAGGTGACCTATGCACAGCTGAAGAATGCCGCGGACCGGTGTGCCTTAAAGCTGATCGCGTCCGGCTTCCAAAAGGGGGACAAGGCGGTCCTCTGGGGCTTCAACGGTATCGAATGGATGGTATCCTTCTTCGGTATCGTACAGGCCGGCGGTGTTGCCGCGCTCATGAACTATGGCCTGAAGGCGCCGGATGTCGCCGCGCTTTCAAAGATGGTGGATGCATCCTGGGGCTTCATCGGCGGGAACACGATCAGCATCACGGACCAGAACCTGGCGGTCAAGGCGCTGACGGACGGCGGCGTGCCGGTCGGTCATGTCTTCCCGGCTGCGGCGTTCGCATCTCCGGACGTCTTCGCTCCCCTTTCCACGGAGGAGCTTGCGGTCGTCGAGGCGCGCGCAGCCGAGGTCGATCCCAAAGACACGCAGGTCATTATCTACACCACGGGGACAACGTCCCTGCCGAAGGCAGTGCAGCAGTCTTCCTTCTCTATCCTGAGCAACGCGGAAGGCAGCCTGATGGTTCTCGGGAAGGATGTCGGAAAGAAGCTCTGCCTGGCGCTTCCCACCTTCCACAGCTACGGCCTGATGGTCAGCTTCACCTACATGCTCACCGGGGCGGAGATCTTCCTGTCGCCGCTTCTCAAGCCAGACACGCTGCTGCAGATCATCTATGAAAACAAGATCACCGATATGTGTTCGGTCGGCGCCATCTACGGCATGCTGACGACCATGCCGGAGTTCGAAGAAAAGCTTTCCGGCCAGCTTGGTCTGTGCATCGTGGGCGGCGGTTTCACAACGCCCGTGGAGATGATGCGCTTCGAGAGCCTGCTGGGCGGCGGCAAGCTGCTGTGCGGTTACGGCCAGACAGAGTGCTCGCCGGTCATTACGGTGGAAGCGTACGACGACCCGCTTGAGAAACGTGCCGTTTCCGTGGGCCGCAGCCTTCCGAACCACGAGGTGCGCATCTGGAATGAGGGCACGGGATTTGCGGAGCAGGGCGAGGTCGGCGAGATCGTCGTCAAAGGCCCCAGCCTGATGAATGGCTATTACGGCCTGCCGGAGGATCAGCAGCCGATCGACAGGGACGGCTGGCTTCACACCGGAGACCTCGGCCGCTTTGAACCGGACGGCATGCTCCGGTTCGCGGGCCGCATCAAGGATATCATCATCCGGAGCGGCGAGAACATCTCCCCGGTGGAGATCGAGCAGGCGCTCCTCGAGCAGCCTGAGATCGCCGCGGCAAAGGTCATGGGCGCTGCCCATCCGATCTGGGGCGAGAGCGTCGAGGCCTGCATTGTCCTGCGCGCCCCGATCGACGAGGATGTCCTGCGCGACCGTCTGAAACAGAAGCTTGCTTCCTTCAAGATCCCGTCGCATTTCTTCATCTATGACACGTTCCCGCTCAACGAGAACGGAAAGCTCAATCAGAGGGCTCTGCACACGGATATGATCACCAGGCTGTATGAGGTCAACCTGACCGAGGCTGTGAACATCGGCCTGCAGATCCTGGATCTGAAACTGAAGAACCGCAGCTATACCATCGTTCCGGCCTGCTCCATGATCGAGCAGCTCGCGGACCAGCTCGGCTTTAATGAGGAAGACGAGGGCAGGATCCGCCTGAGCGTGGAGGAGATGCTGACAGACCGAATCAACAACGCGTTCGAAGAAAACGGCACCATCCGCCTCGAGGTCCTTCTCATGCCCGACTGGCTGCGACTGCGCTTTACCGATACGGGCAGAAAGTACTCGCTGGAGGATGAGGAGGGCTCGCTCAGCGCGAAGATCATCCTCGCCAACGTCGATTCGTATTCCACCGGCGAGGGTGAAAAGGGCGAGACGCAGTACTGCCTGGATTACCAGTACAGTGAAGAGTTCAATGTAAAAGATTATCTGATGAGCTACAGGGAGATAAGATGAACAGCCGGTTTTTTTCAAATGAGAAGGTAAATACAGGGCGCCAGCCGGAGCTGGACCTTTTAAAGGCCCTGTGCGTGGTCGGCATGATCTTCGTACATGTCCTTCTGGACCTGTCCGAAAACGCAATGCCGACGGTGCTCGACGATTACGGTACGGAATTATTCGGAGCTGCCACTTTTATGATCTGTATGGGGATCGGAATGGGGTATATGCGCAACCAGACCCCGAAGGCGTACCTGATGCGCGGCTTCTCCCTCCTGACGATCGGGCAGTTCCTGAACATTGTAAGGAACAGTATTCCCAACCTGATCGCCTGGTGGGCGACGGGAAAACAGTTTTTTATCGCGAATGCGATGCTTATCCTTCAGTCGGACATCCTGTCCTTTGCCGGACTGGCCTTCCTGCTGATGGCACTGTTTAAAAAATGCGGACTGAAAAAGGAGGTCATCCTGGGGATCAGCGTGGTCATGAGCTTTTTCGCGCTGGCCGCCTGGCATTATGTGCCCTCCCCCTCAAACTATCTGGCAAGCCAGCTGCTGGGGTATTTCATCATCACGGACGCCGAAGCGTACTTCCCGCTTTTGTGCTACTTCATTTTTGTCGCTTTCGGTTATTTTGTGGGACTGTACTATCCGTATATCAAGGACAAAAATGCGCTGGCAAACAGGGTCATGCTGATCTGCTTCCCGGTGAGCTTCGCCTATTATTACCTGCGTCTGACGAGGGAGTGGTCGTGGCTGCCCGTACTGGGGAGCGACACGCAGTACAATATGAAGCCTACGCCGGACGCGATCGCAACCTGCCTTTTCACGCTGGGCTTTCTAGCCCTGCTCTATAAGTTCGTGCGGGCGATCGGAGGAGAGCTGCCGCCTCTCGTGAAGCATTTTTCCAAGTACATCAACAACTATTACTGTATCCACTACATGCTTGTACTGCCGGTCCAGACGCTCCTGATCGCGCTGACGGGCCAGCTTCTTCCGGGAAAGGTCATTCCGCTCCTGTACTGCTTCTTTGTTACGGCAGCCTGCTACTTTATCATTGAAGCCAATGAAAAGTACTGGCATATCCATTTTGCTTCCCTGCGGGGGGCAAAGGCGGCGGTGTTTGTGACGGTCGTCTGGATGCTGACGGTGATGATCGTGCTCTATTGCTATCCGAGGATCGAGGTCTTCGCGAATGTCTGGAACGATTATCTGCTTCCCTGAGAGAGAACATAAAAACGGGTTTAAAAAGAGGAGGAACTTAAATGACGGTCAATACAAAAACAGAAGGCGATGCACTTACAGTGGAGATCGAAGGTCGTATCGACACACAGACCGCGCCGGTGCTTGAGAAGGAGCTGGAAGGCCTGCTGGCCGACGAGGGAGTTAAAAATCTCATCCTCGATTTCACGAACGTCAGCTATATTTCATCCGCGGGGCTGCGGACCATTGTCAGCGCCCAGAACTGGATAGATCAGAGAAGCGGAAGCATGCTGGTCCGGGGCTGCAGCAAGAACATTCTCGGCATTTTCAAGGTTACCGGGTTTGATTCGTTTTTGACCATAGAATGATCTGAGGAAAGCAAGGATGGCGGAGAATAC
>CAJOLD010000080.1 GCA_905235435.1 uncultured Lachnospiraceae bacterium | reverse complement strand
ACTGCCCGACTTGGCTCAGTCAAGAGCAAAAAGCAGACCAGCAGGCCGATATCCCGGAGTTGCACTGCCATGTTTCAGAGGCCCGGCAGATCAATATGAGTTTTTCCAAAATTGCACTGCCCCGAAAGCAGCGCGATTTCCAATATCCCCCTAAGTGCACTGCCCGGGTTTTCAGGGTCAAAACTGGTTTACGGACCGCCAAGTCCATGTTCCCCAAATGCACTGCCTGGCGGGCAGACCACCTGTCCTGATATCCCAATATGCACTGCCAGACCCAAAATAGTCTTACGGATCAAATGGCTGATTTAGAAAAGTGGTCTGCCCGCCCCTTTTCAGATGGCAGTGCGGTAAGGCTATTTCCCCCAACTGCACTGCCCGGCCCAAAAAGGCAGGCAGTGCACTTGGCTCTATATCCTGATCTGGTCTGCCCGGCGCGGGAATTTCGAGTCGCACGCGGTATTGGCCCCGGCTAGTCACAGAAAAATAGTCGCGACTTGCCTTAATACCTACCGGCAGCCAGCACCCGCGGGATCCGGCAGCCGGTTGCCGCGGGATCAGGCAACAAGTACCCGCCCCCCGCCAGCCACACCCCCAAACAAAGGAGCCCCCTGCGGGGGCTCCTTCATCCAGTAATCCCAATTGTTTCTCAATAATTGTTTCTCAATATTTCTCAACTATTTCCCGCTGCTTCTTCAGCATCCTTTAACAACCTTTTACAACTTCCCTGATGGCGTCTTTGACGTTTTCGGGCACGTCTTTTTCTTCTACGGCTTTCAGGAATTCCTTCGCGTCTCCGGAGGCCGCCTCAAGTTCATCGGCGATGTCCTGTTTGTCGTTGGTCGGGATGTAGGCGGCATCGAGCAGCGCCAGCACCGCTTTTTCGATGTCGTTTTCGGCAAGCGCGGCTTTCCTGATCTGGATGGTGCAGCCGGAGGCTGCCTCGATCTCCCCGACCTCGATGACCAAAAAGCCGGTCTCTTCTTCGATATGCCACGGCACCGGGGCCAGTTCTTCTCTTCCGCTCTCGCCGACGATGACCGTGGTGATCTCCATCTCGGGGCTTTCTGCGGCGCCGCAGAGCACAAGCTCGATGCTGCGGCCCGCCGGGATCTGCGTCAGGTCGCCGGAGGCGGCCTCGATCACGATTTCCGCGTTATTAAGCGGGTGCGCCTGCTGCCACCGCTGCGCGATTTCCGCGTTATAAAGCGGGTGCGCGACCTGCTGCCACCGCTGCGTGATCTTTGTGGACGCGTACTTGCCCTGCTCGAACGCGAGGGTCTTTCCGTCGTCCTCATAGAGGCTGTACTCGCCGTCCGCGCCGGCGCCGAACAGGATGCGCAGCGCGCGCGGGTTTTCGGCGGCGACGGTATCATCCGGGCCCGCAAGGGGCAGGATGCCGCCTTCGCGGATCAGCACCGGGATGGACGTCAGCGGCCTGTACAGCTTCCGCCTCTCGGCGCCGCGATAGATCTGCCCGGTGAAGATATCGACCCATCTTCCCTCCGGGATGTAGACCGAGACGCCGGCCATCTGCAGGCCGCGGTCGATGGGCTCCGTGATGGCGCCGACGATCAGCGACGGCCCGAAGGTGTAGGCGTTCGGGACGCTGTAGGCTTCCTTCGCGTCCGGGCAGCTGTAATACATCGGGCAGACCAGCGGCCGTCCGGAGACGTGCGCCTCCCATGCAGCCGAGTACAGATACGGCACCAGCTGATGGCGCAGACGCAGATAATCGCCGAGGATCTGACGATAGGGTTCTTTGTACAGCCACGGCTCCCTGCGCAGGAACGCGCTGCTCGTCGAATGGAGACGCATGATGGGGCTGAACACGCCGAACTGCACCCAGCGCACATATCTCTCATCATCGCGCACGCCCATCATATGGCCGCCGATATCGTGGCTCCAGAAGCCGTATCCGATGTTGGACGCCGTCGATGTAAAGGACGGCTGCAGCTTCAGGCTGTTCCAGGAGGTCACCGTATCCCCGGAGAACCCGATGGGATAGCGATGGCTTCCGGCGCCGCCGAAGCGCGAGAAGATGAGCGCTCTCTTCCCTCTCGCGGCCTGATCATTGTAATGCCAGTGGTTCAGGAGCAGCAGCGGATCCACCGCCTTACTCCCCCGGCCGCGTCCCTGCTGCCAGTCGATCCACCAGAAATCGACACCCATCTCCTCATAAGGGTGCATGATCTCCTCAAAATAAGCGGCCCTGAAATCATCATTCTCAAGATCATGGACCACCCGGTCGCCGGACGCCGGATCGATGCCGGTGCGCTTAGCGACCGCCGGATACATCGACTCAAAAGCGCGGACGCCGTCCGCCGGATGCAGGTTCAGGCTGACCGCCAGACCCCTGTCATGCAGCGCTTTCAGGAAGCGCGGCGGATCCGGGAAGCACTCGGGATCCCAGGTATAGCCGGTCCAGCCCGTGCCGTAGCGCGGATCCGGATCTGTGATGTGCCAGTCCATATCGACGACCGAGACCGCAAACGGGATCTTCTCCTCGCGGAACTGATCCATCAGCGCGAGGTAGGTCTCCTCCGTGTAGCGGTAGTAACGACTCCACCAGTTTCCCAGCGCGAAGCGCGGGATCATCGGCACCTCTCCGCAAAGGCGGTAGAAATCCTGCAGGCCGCCGTAAAAATCCCGGCCGTAGCCGAAGAAGTAGATATCCTCCTCGTCGTGCTCCCGCGCATGATAATTCCCGTCGCGGAACACCGGAGAGAAGCTGTCGTCGATGACCGCATACCCCGCCCTGCCGAAGATGCCGGGCTCGATCTCCACGGCGCCGTCGGTCCCGTCGAGGGTCCTTGCGGTCCCGCCGAGATTAAGGTGATCCGCCCAGAGAATGGACGAATAATGCCATTCGCCGCCGGTCGACCGGACCGTGCATGACAGCCCCTCCGTAGAGAAAGGCTTTTCATCATAAGAAAGCAGGACCTCGCCGGTATCGATGATCAGCCGGCCGTCCTCCCTGCGGACCTCGCAGGGGACATCCGGGAAATCCCTGCAGACGACCGCCTGCGTCGGCAGATCCTCAAAGATGCCGTCCTCCTGAAACTCCAGCCGAAGGAGCCTGTCCGTAAGGACCGTGATGCGATAGGTGTCTCCCTTGAAAATTGCAGCCATATTTTTCCCTCCTGTGCGCCGCGCCTCCTACCTGCAAGCGAAAAGCAGGCTCCCGTGCGCGGGGATGGTCAGTTGATATGTGTCGCCTGCGCGCCCGCCGCGCAGGGTGGTTCCGAATTCGTCCTTCTCTCCGGCCGGCTCCGTGCAGCCGATCAGCGAGAGCGGCAGGGCCACCGTCTTCTCTTCGGGTTCCATCGATAAGACGCCCACGTACACGTCATCGCCGAAGAAGCGCGCGACGGCAAGCACCCGGCCTTCTGCCAGGATCACCATGCGGCCCCCTTTGGCGAAGGCCGGCTCGGTGCGGCGAAGCCGCGTCATCGTCCGGATGATCTGCTGATGCCGCTCGCTCTTTTCCGTTGTCCTGCCCCAGGGCATCGGGTAGCGGAAGCCCGCGTCCGTCTCCGTCCAGCCGTCGATCGCGGCCTCATCACCGTAGTAGATGCAGGGGACTCCGATCCAGAGAAGCTGCGCGACGACAGCGATCTTCCACTCATCTTCGGTGATCTGCGCGTGGTTATGGAGCCTGGGGATGTCGTGACTGTCGAAGAGGTTCATCTGGCAGTCGGCGATGGCCTGCGGGATCACATCATAATGATCCTTCGTCCGCCGGACGACGTCCTTTGCCTGCGTCACCGCATGCACGCCGGCAAAGCCGGGATTGCGGTCGAGGAACAGATCGGGAAGGCCCACGAACTGCCGGATCACGCGGCCGAAGCCGTAATAATTCATCGGTGTGTTCCACAGGTCGCCCTGCAGATAGCGCCCGCAGTCCGCCCAGTGCTCCCCGATGATGATCGCGTCCGGGTTCTCCTCCCGGATGGCGGCGCAGATCTGCGGCCAGAGCTCATCCGCCAGCTGCACATCATCATGCCGGGCAAAAACATCGGCAACATCAAATCGCCATCCGTCGATATTATACGGCGGGCGCAGCCACTTGCGAAGCACCGCATCCGGCCCGCGGTATACGAGATCCCGCAGCTCCTCGCTCCTGAAATCCAGGACGGGCAGCGTCGGCACGCCCCACCAGCAGTCGAGGGAGCCGTCGGCCTTCTTAAAGTAAAAAGGCCTGCCCTCCTTCACCCACTTATTTTCGATCCCCGTGTGGTTGATGGAGATATCGAGGATCAGCTTCATCCCGGCCGCGTGCAGCGCGCTGCTCAGCGCCTCCAGCGCCTCATCGCCGCCGAAATGCTCATCAACGTGGAAATAATCGATGCAGTCATATTTGTGTGTCGAATACGAAGAAAAGATCGGATTCAGATAGACCGCCGTAACGCCAAGATCCTGCAGATACGGAATCTTATCGATGACACCGTAAAGATCGCCCCCGTAGAACTCCATGCCGGCGGCCTCATCGACCGGAAGCGGCACATCATCCCAGCTTTCCCGCACGATCGTCTGATGCCCCTGATACGTGTACTGCCCGGGCTTCGGCGTAAGCTCCGGCCTCCCGTTCGCGAAGCGCTCGGGGAAGATCTGATAGAGGACCGCGCCGTCGATCCAGTCCGGTTTAATATGCCCCGTCACAAGCACAAAATCATGCGAGTCATCCGGCAGTGACAGCGACGTCCCCTGCTGATTGTAAAACACGATCTTATCCTCGCAGGCGAACGCGAAATGATAGCAGCACCGCGGCTCATTCACCAGGATCTCCGCCCTGAAATACTGAAGGCCGCCGCGGACATCATCCGCCTCCATCGGCACCCAAACCTCGCCGCCGTTCACCATCTGCCGCACGAAGACCCCGGTCACAGGCGCGCCCTCAAAACAGCGGACCCGCACCGTCACCTTCTCCCCCAGCGCCGGCTGCGGATCAGAGACAAACGCCTCCGTGCCGTCACTGTAAATACTCTCGATCCAGGAAACCATATGAAACCTCCGTGAGTTGCAAAAAAGGGTGACAAGAGGAAAAACCTTTTATCACCCATTTAGTCTGACCACTGCTTTAGCTGCTTGTTATGCTGCTTGTTTAACTGCTTGTATAACTAATCTAAAGTTAACTCATAACAGGGTAGTTGTCAACGGGAAGGGAGGGGGGCTGGGAGGTCTGGGATTGGTGGCTGGGGCCCGCGGCAGACCAGATGTGGATTATGACAAGAATGCACTGCCTTTTATTGTTCTCTAGTCCCGCGGC
>CAJOLD010000079.1 GCA_905235435.1 uncultured Lachnospiraceae bacterium | reverse complement strand
GTTGCATTTTTCCCGTGATTCGTGTACCATTGATGTACTATGTTTTCCATATGAAGGGGGGTATTATTATGACAGCTGAAATATCGATCATTCTGATCTTTATTCTCGCCGTGATCGTTGCGGTGATCATTGCCAGGAACCTTTGCATCGTCCCTCAGGGATATGTTTTCATCTTGGAGAGACTCGGGAAATACAAGTCCACCTGGAAGGCCGGACTGCATGTCAAGATCCCCTTCATTGAGCGGATCGTGAAGAAGGTGAGCATGAAGGAACAGGTGCTGGATTTCCCGCCGCAGTCCGTCATCACCAAGGATAATGTCACGCTCAGCCTGGACAGCGTCGTGTTCATGAAGGTCTTCGAGCCCACGCTGTTCACCTACGCGGTGGAGCAGCCCATCAGCGGTCTGCAGAACCTTTCCGCGACGACGCTCAGAAATATCATCGGATCGATGGAACTCGACCAGACGCTGACCTCCAGGGATGAGATCAACCACAAGATGGAGTCCATCCTGGACGAAGCGACCGACAAGTGGGGCATTAAGGTCACCCGTGTCGAGATCAAGAATATCAAACCGCCCGAGGAGATCGAGGAGGTCATGACCAAGCAGATGCGCGCGGAGCGCGAGCGCCGACAGACGGTGCTGGAGGCGCAGGCGCATCAGGAAGCGGTCGTCTCCAGGGCGGAAGGCGACAAGCAGGCCAAGATCCTTGCCGCCGAGGCCGAGCGCGACGCGCAGATCGCCATGGCGGAAGGCCGTGCCCGCTCCATCAAAATGGTCTATGAGGCGGAGGCGGAAGGCCTTCGCGCGCTGCAGGCAGCCGGCATTGACGAGACGGTCCTCAAGCTGAAAGGACTGGAGTCGCTGAAGGTCGTGGCGGACGGCAGGGCGACCAAGATCTTTATGCCGACGGATCTGGCAGGCGTTGTATCCAGCCTCGGACTGATCTCCGAGAGCACCGGGCTGGGGGATGCCACTCCGGTCGACCATTCGGAGAAGCCAAAGCCGCAGCCCGCCGCAGATCCCTGCATCACGGAGGAGACAAGCGCGGAGGGCAGGATCGCTTCCGCAGTGACGGGCGCGATCGAGGCCGACCTTGAAAGCAGAAGATAATACAGGAAGGACTTGACTTAAATGGATCTTAAAGGAAGAAACTTTCTGACGCTGCGCGATTTTTCGGAGGAAGAGATCCTCTACCTCCTGGATCTGGCAGCAGAACTGAAAGAAAAGAAAAAGCAGGGGATCTATGATCATGTGCATCCGGGCAAAAATATTGCCCTGATCTTTGAGAAGACCAGCACGCGCACACGCTGCTCCTTCGAGGTGGCCGCGCATGATATGGGGATGCATGTCACCTACCTGGATCCTTCCAGCTCACAGATCGGCAAGAAAGAGAGCATCCGCGATACGGCGCGCGTGCTTGGCCGCATGTTCGACGGGATCGAATACAGGGGCTTTGAACAGTCGATCGTGGAGGAGCTGGCAAAGTATGCGGGCGTTCCCGTCTGGAACGGCCTGACGAATGAATATCATCCCACGCAGATGCTGGCTGATATGCTTACCATCCGGGAGCATCTGGGCTCACTGCGCGGCAAAAAGCTTACGTACTTCGGAGATGCCCGCTACAACATGGGCAATTCCCTGATGATCGCCTGCTCCAAGCTGGGCATGCATTTTACGGCCTGCACCGCGAAAAAATATTTCCCGGATCACATCCTTGTCAGGGAGTGTGAAGCCTGGGCGAAGGAGAGCGGCGGATCCGTCACGCTGACGGAGGATCCGGCGGCCGGAAGCGCGGGGGCGGATGTGATCTACACGGACGTCTGGGTATCCATGGGAGAGCCGGACAGTGTGTGGGAGGAGAGGATCAGCCTGCTTGGGCCCTACCAGGTGAACCGTGAGATCATGAACAATGCGGCGCCCGGCGCCATCTTCATGCACTGCCTTCCCGCTTTCCACGACCTTGAGACAAAGATCGGGAAGGAGATCCACGAGAAGTACGGGCTTGACTGCATGGAAGTGACGGACGAGGTCTTTGAATCGGAGCAGTCGGTCGTCTTTGACGAGGCCGAAAACCGGATGCACACGATCAAGGCCGTTATGGACGCCACGCTGTAGACCGGGACTCCCGGTGTCCGGGCAAGGCAGAATGCGGATGCCCGGAAGGAGAATGGTAACAATATGGACAGGAAAGAAACAGGGCGGCCCCTCGGCGAAAGCACCGGCAGGATCTGGGAGGACCGTGTCCCCGCGGAGCATCTCGATGTTTCCGCGATCAGAAAGCGGGGCTGGACGCCGGAGAACCAGCGGGACGTGGATCCGCAGACGTCGCATGTCAACGTGCTTCTGACAGATGTCGCGACCGTGCTCGCCGTGATCATCGTGCTCATCGGCGTGCTCTGGCTCTTCGATCCGGACGGCAATAAGTGGCTGCTTGGAATGGCGGCCTGGTCCGGGATCCTGATGAATGTGGTACTCGCGACGATCGGGTTTGGGACGAACAGGAAGATCCTCGCGGTCGTCTGCAGCGTCATTGCGGTGGTCGGCGCCGGCGCGCTCCTGTTCCTGACAACGGTATTTCTGGCATAAGAATGATGAATAATAAAACCGATATTCTTTCAGTTTTGCGGGAAACGGACGGCTTTGTTTCCGGTCAGGACCTGTGCGGTCAGCTTCAGGTCTCCCGCACGGCGGTATGGAAAAAGATCAAACAGCTTGAGGAAGAAGGGTATCAGATCGAGGCGGTCCGCAACAGGGGGTATCGCCTCGTCTCTGTTCCCGGAGGTCTGAGCGCCGGGGAGATCGAGAGCCGCCTTCACACAGAATGGGCGGGGCATCCCGTCCTTTATTACGAGAGCATCGGCTCGACCAACGCGGAGGCAAAACGCCTCGGCGAGGAGGGAGGGCGCCGTTTCCGGAACGCTCCTGGTCGCCGACGAGCAGACGGCAGGCCGCGGAAGGCGCGGCCGCGGGTGGGTCTCCCCGAAGGGAAGCTCCGTCTACATGACGCTGCTGCTTCGCCCGAAGGCGCCGCCGGAGAGCATCTCGATGGTGACCCTGGTGATGGGGCTTGCCGTCACGGCGGCCATCCGCCGGATCAGCGGCCTGGACGCAAAGATCAAATGGCCCAACGACATCGTCGTGGATGGGAAAAAGGTCTGCGGCATCCTCACGGAGCTCAGCGCCGAGATGACGGCCGTCAACTATGTGGTGATCGGCATCGGCATCAATGTGAACACGGAGAGCTTCCCGCCGGAGATCAGTGAGGTGGCAGCTTCCCTGCGGAGCGTGGCGGGCAGGCCCTTTGACCGCGGTGCCCTGATCGCGGCGTGCATGGAGGAATTTGAGGCCCGCTGTCTGAAATTTGAGGAAAAGCAGGACCTGACACTGCTGAAGGATGAATACAACGAATTGCTGGTCAACTGCGGAGAGAGGGTCCGCGTCCTGGACGCGGCGGATCCCTTTGAGGGGACGGCCCGCGGGATCGACGCGGAGGGACGCCTCCTGGTCGACAGGGACGGGCAGGGACGGACGGCGGTCTACGCCGGCGAAGTCTCGGTCAGAGGCGTGTTCGGATACGTATAAGCGGAGGGATGACAGGAATGGAAGGATTTGAGGAAGGATCCCCGGTGGACCGGGAGAGCGGAAACGTCGTTCTTTGCGGCGCGAGCGCCTATGAGGAAAAATACTATTTTAATCCGGATTTCGACAAGCTTCCCGAGTCAATAAAGGAGGATCTCAGGATCATCAGCGTCCTCTTTGTCAGTGAGATCGGAGGGATCTTCCTGATGGAATTCAACGGGGACGGGGAGCTGATGTTCCGCACCGAGGCGAAGGATTCGGACTACAATTATGATGATATCGGGGCCGGACTGATGATCAAAGAGATCCGCAGCAGCAGGGAGGAATTCCTGCGCGATCTGGAGCTCTTCTACAGGGTCTTTATCCTGAAACTGCCGCTGGAGGAAGACGGGGATGCGGATCGGTAGCGTCGAGGTGCCGGACGCGCCCATTCTGGCGCCGATGGCTGGGGTCACGGATCTTCCCTTCCGGGTGCTCTGCAGGGAGCAGGGCGCCGGCCTTGTGTGCATGGAGATGGTGAGCGCGAAGGCGATCTCCTTCGGGAACAGGAACACAAAAGAACTCCTGAATATCGATGAGCGGGAGCATCCGGTGTCCCTGCAGCTTTTCGGCAGCGAGCCGGAGCTGATGGGCAGCGTGGCCGCGCAGATCGAGGATCTTCCCTTTGACATCCTGGACGTCAACATGGGCTGTCCGGTGCCGAAGGTAGTAAAGAACGGCGAGGGCTCCGCGCTGATGCGCGACCCGAAGCGGGCGGGGCAGATCGTCCGCGCCCTTGTCTCATCGGTGAAGAAACCTGTGACGGTAAAGATCCGCAGCGGCTTCGACGAGGACCATATCAACGCGGTGGAGATCGCCAGGATCGCCGAGGACGCGGGGGCCAGTGCCGTCACGGTGCACGCCCGCACGCGGGAGCAGTACTATTCGGGGAAGGCCGACTGGGACCTCATCCGGCAGGTCAGCGAAGCCGTGAGCATCCCGGTGATCGGCAGCGGCGACGTCGTCTCGCCGGAGACCGCGAAGCAGATGCTGGAGCAGACCGGCTGCGCGCAGGTGATGATCGGCCGGGCCGCGAGAGGCAACCCCTGGATCTTCGGAAGAGTCGCGGAGTATCTGCGGACGGGTACGGATCCCGGCAGGCCTTCGCAGGAGGAGATCCTGCAGATGATCCTGCGGCACACGCGGATGCTGACAGCGTACAAGGGTGAGCACACCGGCGTATGCGAGATGCGCAAGCACGTCGCATGGTACACGGCGGGACTTCCTGGCTCGTCAAAGCTGCGCAGGCAGGTAAATGAAGCCGACACCGCGGACGGACTGACAGAGCTCTTGACAAAGGCATTTCAATAGGCTATTATAGGCTGAACTGTCAGGTAATACTGCCTGATGTTTTTTTAATGCACGGCGGGCAGACGGATGCCGAAGGGCAGTCCCGGCGTGAAAGGAGAAGGAAGGAACACCTAATTATGGAAGAAAAAAAGAACTTAATGACCTATCAGGGAGTAAAAGCCTACGAGGACGAACTCCAGGAGCTTAAAGTAGTCAAACGCCGCGAGATCGCGGATAAGATCCGTGAGGCCAGGGAGCAGGGGGATCTCTCTGAGAACGCGGAATACGATGCGGCGCTGGACGAGCAGAGAGAGATCGAGAGCCGGATCAGTGAGATCGAGGAGATCTTAAAGAACGCTGAGGTCGTTGATGAGGACGATCTTGACGGAAAGATCAATATCGGCTGCGTAGTGACCCTTCTGGATACAGAGTACAACGAAGAAGAAAAATACAGCATCGTCGGGACCACCGAGGGTACGAGCAGCCTTTCCGGCCGCATCTCCAACGAGTCACCTCTCGGCAAAGCCCTGATCGGCAGGGCGATCGGCGATGTCGTCGAAGTAGAGGCTCCCGGCGGGGTCTTTAAATATCAGATCTTAAAGATCGAGAAAATATCGGATAACGCCTGAGCGCAGGGAACTGCCGGCACCGTCCGGCGGCGGAATCAAGAGAGAGCGAGGATAGAGAATGGGAGAGCAGAACAACAGGCAGCAGGAGCCCCAGCAGGATATCAATCAGCTTTTGAAGATAAGAAGAGATAAGCTGACCGAACTGCAGGAGAGCGGAAATGATCCGTTTAAGATCACAAAATATGACGTGACGCATCACACCAGGGAGATCATCGATTCCTTTGACGCCCTTGAGGGCAAAGAAGTGAGCGTGGCGGGACGCCTGATGTCCAAACGCGTCATGGGCAAGGCTTCCTTCTGCAATGTCCAGGATCTGCAGGGCGGCATCCAGTGCTATGTGGCCCGCGACTCTCTCGGGGAAGAACCCTACAAGCTCTTTAAAAAGATGGATATCGGAGATATCGTCGGCGTCCGCGGCGAAGTGTTCCGCACCAAGACCGGGGAGATCTCCATTCACGCGGCGGAGGTGCTCCTGCTTTCCAAGAGCCTGCAGCCCCTCCCGGAGAAATTCCACGGACTGACCAACCGCGACCTGCGTTACAGGCAGCGGTACGTCGATCTGATCATGAATCCGGAAGTGAAGGATACCTTTATCAAGCGCTCCCGGATCATCGCGGCCATCCGCGAATACCTGAACGGAGAGGGCTTTATAGAAGTCGAGACGCCCATGCTCGTATCGAACGCGGGCGGCGCGGCGGCGCGGCCCTTCGAGACGCATTTCAACGCGCTCGACGAGGACCTGAAGCTTCGTATCTCCCTGGAGCTCTATCTGAAGAGACTGATCGTGGGCGGCCTTGAGCGCGTCTATGAGATCGGCCGCGTATTCCGCAACGAGGGCGTGGACACACGCCACAATCCGGAGTTCACGCTGATGGAGCTGTACCAGGCCTATACCGATTATCACGGCATGATGGACCTCACCGAGAACATGTACCGCTATGTGGCGCAGAAGGTCCTGGGCACGACAAAGATCGTATATAACGGGATCGAGATGGATCTCGGCAAGCCCTTTGAGCGCATCACGATGGTGGACGCGGTCAAACAGTACGCCGGCGTAGACTTTAAAGAGATCGGGACCCGCGAGGAAGCGGCTGCTCTTGCGAAAGAGCGCGGCCTGCAGGTCGAGAAACATCACCAGAAGGGTGATATCCTCAACCTCTTCTTCGAGGAATATGTGGAGGAGCATCTCATCCAGCCGACCTTCGTCATGGACCATCCGATCGAGATCTCTCCGCTGACCAAGAAGAAGCCCGACGATCCCGAATATGTGGAGCGCTTCGAGTTCTTCATGAACGGCTGGGAGATGGCAAACGCCTACTCCGAGCTGAACGACCCGATCGACCAGAGAGAGCGCTTTGAAGCGCAGGATGTCCGCGCGGCTGAGGGAGACGCCGAGGCGGAGCATGTGGACGAGGACTTCCTGAACGCCCTCTCCATCGGCATGCCGCCCACAGGCGGCATTGGTTTCGGCATCGACCGCATGGCGATGCTGCTTACCGACAGCGCAGCCATCCGCGACGTGCTGCTCTTCCCGACAATGAAGTCATTAAAGACCGGCAGTGATGGAAATGGTGTAAGTTCTGAAGCTTCTGAGGAGGCTGCGTCTGCACAGGCAGAACCGTTCGCTGCACCGGCGGAGCCCATCGATTTCAGCAAGGTGGAGATCGAGCCGCTTTTTGCGGATTACGTTGATTTTGAGACCTTCAGCAAGTCTGATTTCCGTGCCGTGAAGGTCCTTGAGTGCGAAGCCGTACCGAAGTCCAAGAAGCTCCTGAAGTTCGTCCTGGACGACGGAACCGACGAGAAACGCGTGATTTTAAGCGGAATTCACGCATTCTATGAGCCCGAACAGCTCATCGGAAAGACCCTGATCGCGATCACGAACCTGCCGCCGAGAGCCATGATGGGCATGGAGTCAAACGGCATGCTGCTGAGCGCGCTGCATAAGGAAGAGGGCGAAGAAAAGCTCAACCTTTTGATGGTGGATCCGCACATCCCGGCAGGGGCAAAGCTCTACTAAAAACCGGTTGGTATATCTTCATAAAGAAATACATGGCAGCGACCCCGAAGATAATCTCTTCGGGGTCGTTTGCTATGTGTCATGTACCCGGAAAAAGAACTTGCAATAGTGATCGAATTCGGCTAAAATAAGATACAATCGAATTTTAGACGGAGGCGATCTTATGGCATATATCCATCGTACCCTTGAACAAAAAATTATGGATATCAGCAGGGACTATAGCTGCCTGCTCTTGATTGGCCCACGGCAGGTGGGAAAGACCACTATGCTCGAGCATTTGATGGAAGGTTCTAAGCGTCAGAAAGTAACTCTGGATGATACAGAGAACAGACGGCTTGCACAGTCTGATCCGGCGCTGTTTCTTGAGATGCACCCAGCGCCCGTGCTTATTGACGAAGTGCAGTATGCTCCTCAGTTGTTTTCTTACATCAAGATCAACGTGGACAACGGTGCGGCACCGGGTTCTTACTGGCTGACGGGCTCCCAGGCATTTCAACTGATGGAACTGGCGCGGGAATCACTTGCTGGAAGAACTGCAATAGTCCATCTGTCCCAATCTGAGTTGTACGGAGATGGGACAACAGAGCCTTTATCAATAAATCTGGAAAAACTGAATCGGCGCAAAGAACATCTCTCCAGCTGCAATTCTACGGAAATGTTTGAACGAATATGGAATGGCGGAATGCCTGGTCACAGGAGTGGAAAGTATACAGACAGGGATGTTTTCTATAACTCCTATATCCAGACGTATATCTATCGGGATGTATCAGATATGATTCCGGGGGTAGATAAGCTGCTGTTTGCGGACTTCATCAGAGCAGCGGCTTGCCGTGTGGGCCAGATGCTAAATACGCATGATATCGCACAGGATGTGGGCGTTTCGGATGACACAGCAAAGAGATGGCTGCAGGTTTTGGAGAAATCGGAAGTCATCTTCTACCTCCGTCCTTATTCGAATAACCTTCTGAAAAGAACGGTCAAGACGCCAAAGATGTACTTTTTTGATACGGGACTTGCTGCGTACCTGACGAAATACTCAAGCCCGGAAATACTTATGAACGGGGCGATCAATGGAGCCATCTTGGAGAATTACACGGTCGCTGAGATTCGGAAGACATGGTTGAATAGCGCCAAGGAATGTCTGATGCACTATTATAGGGACAAGGACACCAACGAGATTGACATGGTGATTGAAGCGGATGGCAAGCTTCATCCGCTGGAGATCAAGAAAAGCACAAATCCAGGTTCTGAACTGGCGTCTGCTTTTAAGGTTCTGGATAAAGGATCCGTTCCGAGGGGAACCGGAGCGATTCTGTGCTTACGGGAGGAG
>CAJOLD010000078.1 GCA_905235435.1 uncultured Lachnospiraceae bacterium | reverse complement strand
TTACATGAATGTGATCGATCCGAACACCGGAACGCTCGCGCAGTAGGGTCCGGCATTCACCCACGCCCATGCGGTGCTTAGCTCCTATGGACGTGGTGCTCTGCTATTTTAATAGTAACGAATTTGCCAAAAGTGCTTGCGTTATCGCATTTTTGCTTATATTATAGAACTAACTATGTAGTGAAGACACGACTGCACTTTTGCAGTTTCCGCCCGGGACTGCGTGCGGCCGGGGGACCGCACCTGTGTCCTATCATTGAAACTGATTAATAAGGAGGTTCGCACTGTGTTAGAGATTATGTCAAATGAAGTGGAAAGCGCTGCAAGGATCATCGTGATCGGTGTCGGCGGTGCCGGCAACAATGCCGTCAACAGAATGGTGGAGGACTCCATCGGCGGCGTAGAGTTTATTGCGATCAATACAGATAAGCAGGCCCTTTCCCTGAGCAAGGCGCCCACCACGATCCAGATCGGTGAAAAAGTGACGAAGGGTCTCGGCGCCGGCGCGAAGCCTGAGATCGGCCAGCAGGCCGCAGAGGAGAGCACGGAAGACATCCGCGCTGCCATCCAGGGTGCCGACATGGTATTCGTTACCTGCGGTATGGGCGGCGGTACCGGAACCGGCGCAGCCCCGATCGTGGCAGGCATTGCCAAAGAGATGGGCATCCTTACGGTCGGCGTCGTTACGAAGCCGTTCCGCTTTGAGGCCAAGGTGCGCATGAACAACGCCCTGACCGGTATTGACAGACTGAAAGAGAACGTGGATACGCTCATCGTTATCCCGAATGATAAGCTGCTTGAGATCGTTGACCGCCGCACGACCATGCCGGAAGCGCTGAAGAAGGCGGACGAGGTCCTGCAGCAGGCAGTCCAGGGCATTACGGACCTGATCAACCTGCCGGCACTGATCAACCTCGACTTCGCGGATGTCGAGACGGTCATGAGCAACAAGGGCATCGCCCACATCGGTATCGGCCAGGCAAAGGGCGACGACAAGGCGATGGAGGCTGTCAAGCAGGCGGTCGAGAGCCCGCTGCTCGAGACGACCATCCAGGGCGCTTCTCACGTGATCATCAATATTTCCGGCGATATTTCCCTGATGGACGCGAACGACGCGGCCAGCTACGTGCAGGAGCTTGCGGGTGAAGGCGCGAACATCATCTTCGGTGCCATGTACGACGACACCTACGCGGATGAGGCCAGCATCACCGTTATCGCAACGGGTCTTGAGGACAAGAGCGCGCAGGATGGCAAGAAACAGGGCTATGCGGCGCGCAGACCGGTATCTCCGGACTATCGCTATCCGAAGACGGAGAGCAGACCTGCCGGCGGATATTCCTTCCAGCGCACACCGGCTTCCATGCCGGCCGGGACAGGATCCGCGCAGACCGGCTCCGCATCATCACAGGTGAGAACTCCGGAGAGCAAGGTGCCGGAACAGGATATTCAGATTCCGGATTTTCTCAAGAGAAATTGACCTGAAGGTTTTGAACGAAAAAAGGAAAGAGTATCCTTGAAAAAGGATACTCTTTTTTTCAGTCAGAAAAATACCGTCCCCGGATGAGTTCGACGGGCATGTCCCTGCCGGTCCACAGGCGGAAGGCCGCGGCCCCCTGCCAGAGCAGCATGTACATCCCGTTGAAGGTCCGACAGCCGGCCTGCTCCGCGATCTGAAGGAGCCTGGTGCGGCGCGGATGATAGATGATATCCGATACGATCAGCTCCGGATGGAAGAGGGAGGGATCGGTCAGGGGCGAGTCCGCCGTGTTCGGCTCCATGCCGACGCTCGTCGCGTTGACAAGCAGAAAGCTCCTTTCGGTCAGCTTCCGGATGGCCGCGGTGTCCGCAAGGTCGGTGAGATCCGCGCGGCACGCCGTGGACGCGCTTATTTTGTCCACAAGTTCTTTCGCGTGATCCCAGGATCTGCTGCGGCGGCAGACGAGATGAAGGGCCGACGCGCCGTCCAGCGCAGCCTGCACGGCGATCGCGGACGCGGCGCCGCCTGCGCCGAGGAGGATCATCTCCCTGCCCTTAACGTCGGCGCCCTGCTCGCGGGCGGCCTGCATAAAGCCGGTGCCGTCGGTGTTGTGGCCGATCAGCTTTCCGTCTGAGAAGCGGACGGTATTGACGGCCCCGATGAGAGACGCTTCCGGTGAGAGCTCATCGAGATACGGGATGACGGCCTCCTTATCGGGCATCGTGATATTAAAGCCGTAGACCTGCATCTCCCGGAAGGCGGGGATGACGGTCCCCAGCTGCTCCGGCAGGACGTCGAAGCACAGATAGACCATGTCGAGGCCGAGGGCGCGGAAGCTGTCGTTGTGCATCATGGGAGAGACGCTGTGGGAGGTAGGGCAGCCGATGAGGCCGCCGAGCCTTGTATGGCCGGTGATCCCGGCGGGCGTATCTGTCATTATTTCCATAGAGGACCTCCGTGCAGGGAACTGGTCCCTGTATGTTCTTTTTAATTAGTGTAACACATAAGGCTCCATTTACAAACCTGAAACGAGGAGATCACGCATGAATGAGATAAAACCCGTGAAGGTAAGAGGAATCGAATTCGGGAGCGGGCGCTCAAAGATCTGCATTCCGCTGACGGCAAAGGACGAGGAGGAGCTGGATGAGCAGCTCCTGGCCCTTGAGGGCGAGCCCTACGATATGGTCGAGTGGCGGGTGGATCACTTCACAGACAGCGGAAAGCAGACCGGGGAGATCTTCCGGGGCGGCGAGGTGGCGGTCCCGGTCCTTATAAGCAGGCTGGGGGAACTGCTCAGCAAGATCCGCGCGGCCATCGGGGAGGAGAGGGTCATCCTCTTTACCTTCCGCACCCTGGAGGAGGGCGGGGAGAGACCGCTGACGCCGGATGCCTATGAGACGCTTGTCTGCGCGGCCGCTGATACAGGAAAGATCGATATCGCGGACGTCGAGTACCGCACGGGCCCGGGCAGGCTCGGCCGGATCACCGGCTATCTGCATGAGAGGGGCGTCAAAGTGCTGATGTCCTCGCACAGCTTTACAGAGACGCCTTCGCTCGATGAGATGGTGAGCCGCTATCTGCAGATGCAGGAGCAGGGCGCCGATATCACCAAGCTTGCGGTGATGCCCGCGGACCGGAGCGAGGTCGCGCGCCTTCTTACCGCCGCCTGCATCATGCAGGAGACCTACGCGGACACGCCGTTC
The DNA here is from genome assembly GCA_905235435.1 of uncultured Lachnospiraceae bacterium. GTDB lineage: Bacteria > Bacillota > Clostridia > Lachnospirales > Lachnospiraceae > CAMOKZ01. The sequence continues at coordinate 2,243 of CAJOLD010000078.1, read as the reverse complement.
GTGGCCATCTCCATGGGAAAGCTGGGTGTGCTGAGCCGCGTGGGCGGATGCCTCACGGGAAGCGCCATCACCTTCGGCACTGCCGGAAAAGCTTCGGCGCCGGGGCAGATTCCGGCGGAGGACCTCGCAAAGGTTCTCGGGATCCTCGACATCCGGTAAATAAAACTACAAATCGCGATATTTGTCATTTGCTTTTTCCGCCGGCATAGTTTAAACTCGTACTTTGGAGGTGAAAAACTGTGAATCTGGTGGAGGCATTGCTGATCGTTGCCGGTCTGTCAATGAACGTCTTTCTCGTCTCGGAGTACGAAGGTTCCATGCTCCCCGGGATCAGGAAGAAGGCGGTTGCGATCGTCTGCGCGATCTTTTTCCTGCTGCAGATGTCCGCGATGTACGGCGGGTACAGGCTTGCGAACATTCCGTTCCTGGCTTCGTCCGTGTCCATCGACCTGAAGCAGATGTGTTATTTCCTTGCCGCCGTGATCTTTTTCGGCCTTGCCGCCTTTATGATCACCAAGGCAGTTCGCAGGGAGGTCATCATTGAAAAGGCTTCGGAGATCCGTTACCTGAAGATCCTGGCCAAGGCGGCCGTCATCGCCGTCTTTACATTCCTGGCGGGGATCTGCTGGGGCTTTCTGGGCCAGGAGATCGGACTTGCCTGCATTACGATCGCGTGCGCGACCATCCTCGCCGTGATCGTCGGCGTCTATCTGGGATACCGGGAGGGCGCCATCTTCCGCACCGGCTTTTATCTGGCGGGCGGGATCCTGTTTTTTATCGCCGGGATGGATGTTATTCTGCGCTATCTGCGTCCGCAGCTGTAAACGGCTGCGCGTATATTTATAGAAGGAGAGTGTGTAATGGCTAAAGTTGTAGAGAACCTTTCTCATAAGGCTGAGCGGAAGGTGTTTGCCACCATCATCGATCAGTTCCTGAAGCATCTGGACAAGTCGGAAGACCGCCGCAAGACCTATATCAAACTTGTCGACGCGGCCGGCAGATTCTACGGCAAGGGCGCTTCAAAGGAAAAGCTTGAGCAGGTGAAGGAAGCCTTCAGGGATCCGGATAACCGCTGGGTGAAATATCTCGACAGCGTGGTCATGGAAGCGAATCCGAAGTTTGCCAGGACGATGCTCTTAAACCTCGGCTATGAGGCGTTCTTCCGCGGCACCAAGCTGATCCGTCAGAACAGGGAAAAGTACGACTGCAACATTCCGTGGCTCATCCTCTTTGATCCCACGATGGCCTGCAACATGCACTGCGTGGGCTGCTGGTCCGGCACCTACGGCCACAAGGCGAACCTCACCTTCGAGGATATGGATAAGATCGTTACCCAGGGCAAGGAACTGGGCGTATACCTTTATATGATGACCGGCGGCGAGCCGATGGTGCGCAAGAAGGATATCCTCCGTCTGTGCGAAAAGCATCATGACTGCATGTTCGCGGCCTACTCCAATTCGACGCTGATCGATGAAGAGCTCTGCCAGAAGGTCGTCGAGCTCGGCAACCTGACCTTCATGCTTTCGATCGAAGGGACGCCGGAGACGAACGATTCCCGCCGCGGCGAAGGCCACTACGACGCCGTTATGAAGGCCATGGATCTGCTGAAGAAGCACGGCATCGTCTACGGTACCTCCATCTGCTATACCAGCGAGAACGTCGAGGCCGTTTCCAGCGAGGAGTTCGTGCGGTTCATCGCCTCCAAGGGCGCCCGCTTCGGCTTCTACTTCCATTACATGCCTGTCGGCAGCAATGCCGTTCCGTCCCTGATGCCCTCGATCGAGCAGAGACAGCTGATGATCAGAAGGATCCGCCATATCCGCTCGAATCAGTGCGATATCGGCTTCTATCCGATGGACTTCCAGAACGACGGCGAGTATGTCGGCGGCTGCATCGCCGGCGGCAGGAACTACTTCCATATCAACTCCAACGGCGACGCGGAGCCGTGCGTGTTCATCCACTTCTCGGATTCGAACATCCACGACAAGTCCATCCTTGAGATGCTGCAGAGCCCGCTGTTCAAGATGTACCACGAAGGCCAGCCCTTCAACCGCAACCATCTGCGTCCCTGCCCGATGCTGGAGAACCCGCAGATGCTCCGCAAGATGATCGAAGAGACCGGCGCGCACCAGACGAACATGGAATCTCCCGAGTCCGTCGAGGAACTGTGCAGCAAGTGCGATGAGTACTCTGCGACCTGGGGCCCCGTGGCCGACAAGCTCTGGGCAGACGGAGAGCATCCA
>CAJOLD010000077.1 GCA_905235435.1 uncultured Lachnospiraceae bacterium | reverse complement strand
CTGCAGCCGAAGAGGCTCCCGCAGCTGAGGAAGCGCCGGCAGCTGAGGAAGCACCGGCCGCCGAAGAGGCACCGGCCGCTGAGGAAGCTCCGGCCGCCGAGGAAGCTCCCGCCACTGAAGAAGCTCCCGCCGCCGAAGAAGCTCCCGCAGCCGAGGGACCGAAGGAGTCCATGGCGGACTACGAGGATGAACTGACCGCTTCCCTGCGCAGATATCACACGGGTGATATCCTCACGGGAACCGTCATCGGAGTCTCCGATACGGAGATCACCGTCGATCTCGGCTCCTACACGGACGGCATCGTCCGCCTCGAGGACGCCAGCGATGATCCCACGTTCTCCATCCACGAATCCGTACAGGTCGGCGACAAGGTGTCCGCCACCGTGATCCGCACGGATGACGGAGCCGGCCACATCCTTCTGTCTATGAAGCAGGCGGCTGCCGTCCTCGCATGGGACAGGCTCGAGGCCCTTCAGGAGAGCAAAGAGAACGTGACCGTCAAGATCAGCGGGACCACCCGTTCCGGCGTCATCGCCTATCTTGAGGGCGTCCGCGGCTTTATCCCCGCCTCAAAGCTCGCCCTGCAGTATGTTGAAGAAGATGATCTCCCGTCCTGGGTCGGAAAGAAGATCGAAGTGCGCGTGATCGCGGCAGAACGCGAAGAAAAGCGCCTGGTCCTCTCCGCGCGCGACATCCTTTGGGAAAAAGAGCGTGAAGAGCGCCGGCAGCGCATCACGAACGTACAGGTCGGCCTGGTCACCGAGGGCACGGTCGAATCCATCAAACCCTACGGCGCGTTCATCAGCCTCGGCAAGGGACTGAGCGGTCTGCTCCATGTATCGCAGATCTCCCAGAAGCGCATCAAGAGTCCCTCCGAAGTTCTGAAGGAAGGCCAGACCGTAAAGGTCAAGGTCATTGAGAACAATGACGGCAAACTCAAGCTGAGCATGAAGGTCTTTGAGGACATCATCCCGGAGACCGTCACGGAAGAGACCGTTGAGCCGCTTCCGGAAGTCGAACCGGCGACCACCTCTCTCGGCTCTCTTCTTGCCGGGCTGAAGCTTGACTGATCATTCTTGAATTTAAGCCGCGCGGCGGTACCGGAAGGTACCCCGCGCGGTTTTTTGTACGATGCCGGGCAGCGCGGCCCCGTTCTACCTGCGTCTTTTCCTCAGTACCAGAATCCTTCCGCTGATCAGCGCCGCCGCTGCCGACAGCACCAGCATGATCTCCAGGATCAGCATCGCTCTCCCCGCGGCGTCGAGTGTCCGCGGCGCTCCGGGAGTCCCTGGAACTGCCTGGGCCGGTGGCGTGCGTTTATCGATCATCTCAAAGGACTGAACGCCGCTCTTTTCCTCCACGCTGATCTTCATATCCTGCGCCTTCTCATACCCCGCAGGGGCCGAAAGTTCCGCAATGGTATAGCTGCCGGCCGGGAGCGGGCTGATTTTCTTCGGTTCCCCGGTGCTCGTCCACCGGCAGATCTCTTTGCCGGCCTCGCTTTTGAGCGCAAGCTCCGCGCCGGGAAGAAGCTTGCCGCTCTCGGCGTCCTTCTTGCTGATCTCCACTTCGATGGGAGCATCCCGCATCTCCACGCGGGAGACGCTGCAGTCTGTCTCCGTCACCTTTTCCACTGTAAATTCGATCGTCTCCGCCGTCAGGAAGCCCGCCGGCGCCGTGATCTCCGTAAGCGTATAGGTGCCTGCCGGCAGCCTGACCTCATGCGGCTCTTCCCCGGAGGTCCATGCCTCCTTCAGTTCTCCGTCGGAATCGCGGATCTCCAGCTTTGCGCCGGGAAGTTCATCGTCCCCGGTGACCGTCTTCTTGCTGATGGTGACCTCGCGCCAGGGGGCATCCTTCATTTCCACCTGCTGTACGACCAGCGAATCTTCCAGCGTAAACTCTATGGTCTCAGCGAGCTCATACCCGTAGGGGGCCGTGATCTCAGTGAGCGTATAGGTTCCCGAGGGAAGACCCGTAAGCCGCTTCGGCTCCGTCTCCGAGACCCACTGCGCGACCAGGTTTCCTTCCGCGTCCCGGATCTCCAGCTTTGCCCCCGGCAGCTCCGGACCGCCGGTGATGTCGGTCTTGCTGACGGATACTTCATTGGGGACATTGGAGATCTCAAGCGTGTACTTCCAGCTCCCCTCGATCTTTCCGTCCCCGTCCACCGTGAAGCGGTGCTCTGTCTCGTCCGGCACATATCCGGGCGCTGCCTGCACCTCTTTGACGATGTAGGTGCGCTCCCGGGAAAGCCCGCTTACCGAGGTCTGTCCGTCCGCATCTGTGGTCAGAAGGATCTCCTCATCCCCGCCGTCCTCCGGACGCAGGCTGAATACTGCTCCCTCCACGGGGATCTGCCTCGTCCCGTCTCTCTTGCGCAGGATGAGCGTCGTCGGATGATCCTCAAAGATAAGCTCTGCTGTCATCTCTTCCCCATATACGGCGCGGATGCCGGTCTCCTGCGGCGCGGCCGTGACCGCGTAGCCGTCAGCTGCCGAAGTCTCCCGCACCTCATAGAGGCCGGGGAAGAGCCCTTCCATGGAGGCGGTCCCGTCCGGCCCGGTCTCCATCGTGCCCACAAGTGTTCCTTTTACAAGCGGCACCTCACTGCCTTCCGCGTCCGCCGCTTTCCTGACGGTGCCGGCCATATCCGTGATATCTTCCGCCGCCCGCACTTCAAAGACAAAGCCCTCTCCAGCCGTCTCCCCGGTCAGGGCATCCTTCTTTGTGACCTTCAGTCCTCCCGTCAGGGGCGGCTCCTCGCACGTGATGACGAGCGGCTCCTCGGGATCCTGCGCGGCCTGCGTGATGGAAAACGAGAGCGGCTCCGGCATGCCGTACCCCTCGGGGATGCCCTCCAGCTCCCTGAGGACGTAGCTTCCCGCCGGGAGCGGCTGCGGAAGGATGAACCTGCCGTCCCCGCCTGTTTTCCAGGCCTGGGCGTAGCCGCCGACAGACGCGTCAAACATCCGGACCGGGCTCCCGTCCGCCTGCATGATCTCAAAGGCGACTCCGGCCGCCGGAATGGCGCTCCCTGTCAGGGCATCCCTCTTCTCCACCGCCAGCCATGCGGCGATCTGCTCGTCGCTCACCACGTACCGCAGGAGCTGTCCGTCTTTTGTGATCTCCACCGTGGACGCAGAGATCGCTTCATAACCCTCCGGCGCGTTGAACTCCTCGATCGTCCAGGTGCCGTAGATGAGCGTTCCGTAAGGATAAGCCGATGATTCGGTCGTCGCATATCCGAAGGAGTCCGTCTCGATACAGTTCTCCCTGCTCTTTCCGTCCCCGGCATTCACCTCATGGTCAAGGACGCTGAAGGAGACCGAAGGGTCGGAAGCATACGTAAATCGGTAAACAATGCCGGAAATGTCGTCCGGCTTGGCAAGCCTTGCCCCGCCGGAGGCGCCGAGGATCTTTGCGAGGGCCACGTTTCCGCGGATCACCCGCTCATTGCTCGTGATCTCCAGCGTGCCCCCGTTCTTTGTGATCGCGGCAGCCGCGTCCGCGGCCGCGACCTTATGCACCTCCGGATCCGGAAGGTAGCCCTCCGGCGCTTCAAGCTCCTTCACATACCAGTTGTCGGCAGCGAGGATCTTCTCTGTCGCCGCGCTCCCGCTCTCATCCGTAGTGATCCGGCAGACAAGTTTGGTGCATCCGCTGTCCGAATAGACGCCGTACACCGCTCCCGCAAAGGACAGCGAGGACGCGGCCGGCTGGGGTTTTCCGGTATCGGCGTCGAGCTTGTTTACACGGATGAGGAGCCGCAGAGGCTTCTCCTTTGCGGCGGCCGTCACAGACTTCCCCGCTTTTGCGTCCGCTTCCGAAACCTTCAGGGTGATCACCGCGGTGCTCATCTCATAGAGCCCGCAGGAGGGCGCCTTCGTTTCTTTCAGATAATAGGTCCCTGCCGGGTAGGCGCCCGAAGAGATTCCTTTTCCGTCCGCGCCGGCGGTGATCGTCTCCAGAAGCTTTGTGCAGCCCGAATCCGAATACAGGCCGTAGGCCGCGCCGGCAAAGGAATAGACACTCGTCAGCGGGCTCCCGTCGGCGCTGTCCGAATCCTGCTTGTAAAATCCCACCGGGACAAGGGCCGGCTCCTCCGCCGCGTCGGCGCTGACGACCGCTCCGCCGGCCGCATCCTGATCGGACAGCTTCACGCTGATCACTTCACCGCTCTTTTTATACAGACCGCAGGAGGGAGCAGCCGTCTCCTTAAGATAATAGGTCCCCGGCGCATAGAAGCCCGCGGAAACGCCGCTTCCGTCCGCGCCGACGCTGATCGTCTCCAGGAGTTTCGTGCAGCCCGAATCTGAATACAGGCCGTATGCCGCGCCGGCAAAGGAATAGCCGGCAGCGCAGGGCTTCCCGTCCTTTGTGGAAGCATCTTTCTTTTTCACGCCGATGCGCCCCTGGGCCTCGGGCCAGTCCACGGTAAAGCCCAGTTCCTTCGCCCCGGTCATGTATCCGAAGCTGATGTCCTGCTGCTTTCCGTCCTTCAGGAGCTTATAGGCCGTAAAGTTGACCGGATAAGTAGTCGTAATATCATATTTCTGAATGCCCTCCACGCTTCCCGGGGAGGCCTCCAGGTAAAAGCGGTCTCCCCCGTTAACGGAAACATTCCCGGTGCCGCTCGTCCCCTGCGTCGTATTGACCAGCGTGATCCCCTTCGGAAGATGCACGACGGCTGTATTGGCATAGGCCGCGCGGTATTTGACCGCCTGCGATCTCATCGCCGTGTGGTCCTGGGTAAAGGACGCGGAGAGATTGTATGCCGAAAGCTCCGTGACCGCCTCGTCCATCTCGTCGATCTTCGCTACGATCTCCTCCACCGCCTCTTTGGCCTTGTTTGTCAGTACGCCGCGCACGATGCTGCCGTTATCCAGCGTGCAGCCGTCCACCTGCGACCAGTCTCCTTTGGCGTAAATGTAAGACAGGATGAGATGCGCGGCGACATAGTATTCCTGCTGCCCGCTGCAGCCGTAGGATTCCAGGATCTTTTTCAGGTTGATCTTCGTTCCGTCGTTCTGCTCTACGTTGTCTCCCCAGGCGGGGCCGCCGTACAGATAGTAGAGCGCCTTTGCAAGCCGCCGGTTCTGCAGGCTTCCCTCCGGATCGAGCGGTGAGAGCTGCTGCGAGTCCGATGTGTCATAGGTCCCGCTTCCGGGGAAGAAGGCAAGCGGCTGTATGCAGTAAGCGTACTTCCAGACTTTATTCCCGTTCTCATCGATCCAGTAAGCTTTCTTCAGCGTGCTCCTTACATAGGAGCCGTAGCCGTCGCTGCCGCCCTGCGCCCAGGAAGAGGGCGCGAACCAGTACTGGTTCATCATGGACTGGACCGTGATCTTGCCGGCCTCGTAAAAATAATCTTCCTCGTCGATCAGATCATCCTCGTCCGCGCCGGCCTTTTCGCTCTTCACTTCGATCTCCCCGCCGAGGATCTCCCCGTCGATCAGGATGTCATAATCGGGCATTTCAAAGGAGCAGATCAGCTCCTTCGGCTCCTCTTCCTCCGCCAGGGTATAGGTCTGCGTGCTCTGGCCGTCCGACTCCTCATCTTCCTCGATCACATAGGTGCCAAGGGATTCCGCGTCGGTCTCTTTGGAGAGGACCGGGATCGGCATATTCTCTCCATTCTCAATGCCCGGCGCTTCCTCCTCCGGGAA
>CAJOLD010000076.1 GCA_905235435.1 uncultured Lachnospiraceae bacterium | reverse complement strand
CCACATCGCCCACGACCTGCGGCCTTTGGGCGGCAGGCCGCGCCTCTTCGGATCCCGCGGGGCGGACGGGCATATCCATCTCTGCTTCGTCCAGCAGGGCGAATACCCGATCCGCCCCCGCAATGGCGCGCTGGATCGTTCCGAAAAAGCCCGCCATCTCCGTAAGGGGGGAGGAAAACATTTTCGTGTACAGTATGAACGCGACGATGGAGGGAAGATCGGTTCCCGCGATGCCGTTGATCAGAAGAACCGCGCCGACAATGCAGACGACCACATAGCTCAGATTTGCCGAGAAGGTGGCGTAGGGGGCCACCATCCCGGAAAAAGACGCCTTCCAGCTGGCCTCATACAGCTCTTCATTCAGCGCATCAAAGGTTTCACACACGGATTCTTCGCAGTTAAAGGCCTTGATGACCAGATGCCCGGAAATGTCTTCATCGACGATCCCGTTCAGGATCCCGAGCTGAGCCTGCTGCCTGGTGTGCCAGGGCTTTCCTGCCTTTGCGATGCCCATGGCGATCCCAAGCCCTACCAGGGTCGAGACGATGACGGTCAGGGCGAGGATCGCATTTGTGATCAGCATCATCACAATACATCCTGTCAGCAGCACGAGGTCGGAGATCAGCGAGACGAACGGGAAGGATATGGCTTCGTAGAGAAGATCCACGTCGTTGGTCACGCGGCTGATGGTATCCCCGCTCAGGGTTCTGTCGAAATAGGCCACCGGAATGCGATCCAGCTTGTCATTCAGCTCCCCACGTATGGTTCCCGTAACCTTTACGGATACCCCGGCCATGAGCCTTCCCTGGGAATAGCCAAGCAAAAACGTGGCCAGTATAAAGACGACCGCCAGCACGGAATACCGGATCACCGCTTCCGTGTTCATCTGCCCGGAAAGGCAGGCCTCAATTTCTGTCGTGATACTGCTTACGATTTGGGGGATCAGCACGGCAAAGAACGCCCCGGTGATCGCAAATGCCACGGCCAGTGAGACGTTCCGCCGATACGCCTTCATATAGCTCAGTAAGCGCTTCACGATCTCCCTCCTTCCGGAGCAGCCATGAGCCGCCTTGCCTCTTCCTGCTCCTCTTCATCAAGCTGGGATAGGGCGATCTCCTGATAAACCGCGCAGGATCGCATGAGTTCCTGATGGGTTCCCTGTCCGACGAGACGTCCCTCGTCGATGACGAGGATATTATCCGCGTTCCGTATGGTGGCGATCCGCTGTGCCACGATCAGCATCGTGGCATCCCCCGCGGACTCGCGAAGCCGTTCTCTCAGGGCCCTGTCGGTCTTGAAATCCAGGGCGGAGAAGGAATCGTCGAACAGATAGATCTCCGGCTCCCGGCAGATCGCCCTGGATATGGTCAGGCGCTGCTTCTGTCCGCCGGAAAAGTTTGCGCCGCCCTGCTCGACTCTGGCCTGATAGGCGTCCTTTTTCTTTTCGATAAAATCCTTTGCCTGGCCGATCTCCGCGGCCCTTTGGATATCCCGGAGGGTCCGCTTGAAGCCGTCCGCCTCTGCGTAGTCGATATTCTCCGCGATCGTTCCGGAGAAAAGGATGCTCCTCTGCGGGACATATCCGATCCGGTTTCTCAGATTCTTGAGCCTGTAATCCCGGACATCGACGCCGTCCACCAGGACCTCGCCCCGGCTGGCGTCAAACATCCTTGGGATCAGGTTCAGCAGCGTGGTCTTTCCGCAGCCTGTGGCGCCGATGATTGCCACGGTCTGACCCGGTTCGACGCGGAAGCAGATATCCTTCAGGGCGTCCTCGCCCGAGCCGGGATACCGGAAGGAAACATTACGGAATTCGATGGTTCCTCTCTCCGCGGACGGTGTCTTTTCCTCCTTTGGATCGGTTATGGTTATCTCCCTGTCCAAAACCTCCCTTACGCGGCCCATGGAGGCGAAGGCCAGTATCCCGGCGATATAGATCATGATCATGAACATAAACGCGGTGGTGGCCAGGGCCGCATAGGAGGAAAACGCCACCATATCGGAAAACAGCGCGATTTTCTCCTGACCGGCGGCCCTGTGGATCAGATACGCGCCGATGATGTAGATCAACACGCTCAACAGATTCACCATCGCGTTGGCAAAGGGGATCAGCGCAAGGTTGAGCCGCTGCACGGAAAGGAGCGATCCGCTCAAATCGTCCGTCGCCTTTCCGGCGCGCGCCCGCTGGTGCTCATAGGCGTTAAAGCCATGGACGACCTTTATGCCTCCGACATGCTCCCTGCCGACCTGGTTCAGAGCGTCTGTATTTCTCTGCACGGCGGCCACATGGGGCTTTACTTTCTGAAGCAGCGTGAACAGAACCGCGGCCATGATGGCCAGCGTCAGCGCCGTGACCCCGACCCACAGCCCGCCGGACCCGATCATCATACAGACGGAGACCACCGCCATGATCGGAGCAAAGAATATGACCTGGATGCTTGCGCTGACCAGCTTTTCGATCATGGTGACATCCTTGGTACAGCGGGTGATCAGGCTCGCGGCGGAAAAATCATTGATCTCCTCTCCGGAAAAGGACATGATCTTTTGAAACAGCGCGCTTCGCATCCTTTTTGACACGGTCGCGCTGATGATTGCCGCCAGAAAGCCCACGACGATCGAGGCGATCAGACTGAGAAACGCAAACAGCAGCATGAGAAGCCCTGTCCTTGCGATTCCGTCCACCGTTCCGGTATTCGTGGTCAGCAGCGTCGTGATCTCCCCCATGATCTTCGGGATCCGAAGGGACAACATGGCCTGCAACAGGGAAAAGACGGCGGCAAGAAACAGAAAGCGCGCTTCCTTTTTTTCAATAAATCGAAAAAGAACCTTCATTCGGCCTTACACCTTCCACCATTCAGACAGACTGCCGATCTCGTCCCGGCGGTCATAAAAGCGGTCATACAGGCTTTTTAACGTCAAACGGATCAACGGCTCTCTCTGTCCCCGCAATATAACGGAAAACGCGCATAGATACAAAGCATAGGAATAGACCAGAATTCTCTGTTCTATGTTGTCGAGGTTCTCTTCCTCCGTTTCATCAAAATAGATCGACAGCATTTTACGCCAGGCCCTGTACGCCAAAGCGTTCATCTGCTGCACTTGCAGAAACTCCTCCTCGCTGCTGATCCCATTTACAGCGGCGATTTCCCGCTCTGTGGCGATCCCATGCAGAACGCGGGTAAGCGGCATCATGGAGGCAAGGTCAAATATGGGGTGCCCGATACAAGCGAATCCCAAATCAATAAGGACAAGCTTTCCTGCCTTGTCTATCATGATATTTCGCATCTGGAAATCGCCATGGATCATGGTGTCCGCATCGGGCATGCCTGCAATGGCTTTCTCAAATTCGGAAAGCGCCTTTTCATCGAAGAGATCCGCAAGGCCGGAGCGCACTTCTCTTGTGATCCTGTCCTTCATGGGCGGCAGGATGCTGTGGGAGAAGTGGGTGCTGTGGATCTTTTTCAGGAGTTCTGCTTCCTTCGCGATGACGGCATCCAATTCCCCGGGATGCGCCGAGACATATTCGGTCAAAACCGTCGCGTTCAGCATTTCATAGATGACCCCCGATGCTTTTTCCGGTTTTTACGATATCAAAGGGAATGGCGGTGGGGATTCCCTTCAGAAAGATCTCCTTTGAGACGTTGCGCTCCTGCTCAATGAACGAAAGCGTATTCGTTGGAAGGGAGCGGTAAACCTTTATGATCCGTTCCGTGTCCAACTGGTATACGATCGAAGTAACACCGCTGCCCACTTCGCGCAATCCCTCAACGCTGATCTGCCGCAGGGGCTTCCTGACGAAAAACAGCTCTGTGAATCCGGTCGTCTCAAAAATGTCGAAGACTTCGGGGGACACATTCACGATGCTGATCTTCTCTTTTCTCTGTTGGGCGACGAAAAGCAGGACCCTCAGCCCTGCGCTGGATATATAGGTAAGGTTTGTGGCGTCAAATTGCAGGCGCTCATCCGGATGTCGGGCGATTGACTCTTCTATCTGCGCCTGCACCGATTCCGCGTTGCTGCTGTCAATACTGCCTTCCAGATAAACGATGAGGGTATGAGTATCTACAGTGGTTTTCATATTCCGCTTCCTCCAGTGTCTGTGCATTTCGCGGCGCGCCTGGAACCGCGATTGGCGGCAGGAGAACCTCCTGCCGCCGAGGCAGAGATGCACCCTGCCGATCGAAGCGATCGTTATAAAAGGATACCCAATACATTACTTTACCATGTTTTGGACCTTTTGTCAAGAAATTGTGATCGCGCTGTTACGCATCATGGAAGCCGCCGGTGACCACTCAGGGTCCCCCATGACTCGAAAGGAGTCAAACAGAACCGTCCCTTTTGACTCCTATTGACTATGCGGGAAAGACCTTTTTCCCGTCGATATAGGTGGCGACGATGTGGGAGCGCAGCTCGAACAGGTCGCCGCCGGCCAGCACGATGTCCGCGTCCTTGCCCACCTCCAGCGAACCGATGCGGGCCTCGACGCCGATGTGGCGGGCGGGGTTGATCGTGATCGCGCGGAGGGCGTCGAAGGGAGGCATGCCGCTCTCGATGGCCATAGCGGCGCAGAAGCGCAGATGGCTCTGCTGGGTGACGGGGCTGTCGGTGATGATGGAGACCTGGCATCCCGCGGCGTTCAGGATCGCGGGGGTCTGCCAGCTCTTGTTCTTCAGCTCGATCTTGCTGGGCTGGCCGAAGGTCGGGCCGATCGCCAGGGGGACGTTGGCCCGCGCCAGCTCGTCCACGATCAGCGCGCCCTCCGTCACGTGCTCCAGCGTGAGCCGCACGTCGAACTCGCGGGCGATGCGGATCGCGGTGAGGATGTCGTTGGCCTGGTGGGCGTGGGCCTTGAGGGGGATCTCTTTGCGAAGCACGGGGAGCAGGGCGTGCAGCTGCATGTCGAAGGCGGGCTTTTTGGCCGGATCGTCTCCGGCGGCGTCCAGCTTTTCCATGTACTCCCGGGCCTTAAACAGCATCTCCCGCAGCAGCGCGGCGGTATTCATGCGGCTGGAAATGCGCTTTTCCCGATAGCAGCGCTTTGGATTCTCGCCAAAGGCGCACTTCATGGCGGCCTGGGGGAGCAGGCACATTTGATCGATGCAGGTGCCTGCCGGCTTGAAGGCCGCGAAGGTGCCTCCCAGCACGTTGCTGCTGCCGGGGCCGGTGCACAGCGTGGTCACGCCGCCGCTGACCGCGTCCCTGAGCGATTCGTCGAAGGGGTTGATGCCGTCGATGGCCCGCAGCTGAGGGGTCACCGGATCGTTGTACTCGTTGTAATCCTGGCCCTCGTATCCGACGGCCCAGCCGTCCAGGCCGATGTGGCCGTGCGCCTCCACGAGGCCCGGGTAGATAGTGAGCCCGGAGGCGTCCACGACCTGCGCGCCGGAGGGAATATCCAGCTTTGTGCCGATGGCGCTGATCCGGCCGTCCTCGATGCGCAGATCGCCCACGAAGGGCTCGGCGTGCACCGCGTCATGGATGAGGCCGTTTTGAATGACCGTGATCATGGTTGATTCACCCGCTTTCATGACTCCTTAGTATTCCGTCTCCGCCTCGAAGACCTGCTGCACCTTGCCGGTGAGGACGACGGTCTCGTCGGTGTAGCGGACGTAGAGGTTGCCGCCGGGGACCTGGACGAGGATGTCGGTGTCTTTGGGGCTGTAGCCGTTTTCCACCGCCGCCGCCGCCGCCGCG
>CAJOLD010000075.1 GCA_905235435.1 uncultured Lachnospiraceae bacterium | reverse complement strand
CGGAAAGCGGTCACTGGCTTGAGCTGCTCCCGGATGATGCAGAACTGGCGGCATTTTCTCTATCCCTGATCATGTGCTGCAGAGCGATCAGGATTGCGACAACTTCTTTCTCACAATCCTCCCTGTAAATATCGATGCAGTATTTGTCATGGATCGAAACCATCTTCTGCCCGATAACGGCGATGACACTGTCCATCGCGTCGTACAGTTCGAAGTTCAGACCGAGGATATTGCCTCTCAGCTGCCATCCGAGACCTTCAATGTTTGTGATATCTTTTACAATGTGGAAGATTTCGTTCGACAGTTCGAAGTCTACACCGTTTTCCATTGAAATGAAGCGTCTCTCATGCAGCGTCATGATCTTCTTGCTGATAAATGCCACCTGTTTCCCGTTTGCATCCGTGATCGTCGTCTTGTCATGCAGTGACGGAAATTTTGTGTCTGCGCGGTATACAACTTTTTCGTCCGCATCCGTGATGTCAATATGACGATGCAGGGTGAATACTTTGCTCGTCGTGAACAACGATTTAACCGGTTCCCCGAATCTTTCCGCATTGTTCACATTCGTTTCTTCTCCCGCTCCGTGATATCTGTTCAGTTTCGAAAATGTTCCCATCCTTTGTTTCTCCTTTCACGCAAAAGGTAAAATTATCTCCTGCTACAAGTATACCATATGCGAAATTTCTGTTGGTAAATCCTTAGCTAAAACTTTTTGTAAAAAAAGTGTATTTTTAATCAGGAAAGGCCCACCTGCCGCAAAGCGGGTGAGCCTTTCCTCCGTTATCGTTTCTGCTTATTCCCCTGTCATTTTCTGTCCAGCCTGCACAGCACTGCCTCCGGAAGCACCACCTTCACGGTCCCTGTCGCTTTCTTCCCGAATTTGTCGTACATCCGGCCGGCGCTCCAGCTTTCACCTACGACGGTGCGTGTTGAATTCGCGACATACCCGATCTGCCCGAGGCCTTTCATCGATACCTTGATCGCCTCAGAGTCATGCGGGTTGTCCGGCTCCTTCTCCAGTTTCACTTTCATCCCCGGCTTCAGGAATTCATGCCCATACCGAAAACCGGTCCCCGTAATCGTAAAATAGATCGTCTTCTTCATTTTTTTCTTGCCTCCTTGCCAAACATTCTCCCGGTTTCTTTGATGATCTTATTTTACACCGGACTGCTGTCAGAAAATCCTGACAGAACGAATGTTCGCGGTCAGGCCGTCTTCTCGATCATGTCAAAGCAGCCGAGCAGGCGCAGGTCTTCGCCTGCCAGGGCCTCTTCGATCTGATCTTCTGTGATGCCCTCGTCGTTTTTCACTTCGAAGATGTAGTTGTAGGTCCCCAGCGCGCTGCCTTCCGGCCTGTCGTGGAGGGCCACGAATTCAAGGCCCGCCTCGTGGAAGGCTGTGATGATATCGTCGATCTTATCGGCGCCGCAGCTTGCCACGAAGGCAGCGCGGGAGCCTTCGTATTCTTCCGGCTCCGCGGCGGCCAGCACATAAAATCTGGTCTTGTTCGCGTCGGTGATCTGCACGTTCTCAGCAAGGACTTCCAGTCCGTACAGCTCCGCTGCGCCCGGCGCCGCGATGGCTGCAATGGCCGGATCCTTCTGTTCCGCGACATATTCCGCGGCGGCAGCCGTGCTGGTCATCTCCTCCGTCTCTGCGTCCGGCATGTTTTCCTCGCGCCACTTCGCGCTCTGGGCGATGCCCTGCGCGTGAGAGCACACGGTTTTGATCCCGCTGATATCGGTGCCGGGCACGCCCATCAGGGTCTGGCTGATCGGGAGGATCACTTCCCCGACAACGGAAACGTCCTCCGTCCTGATCAGCGCGTCCACATAGTCGTTGACAGCGCCGCCCACGGTATTCTCCTGCGGGATGACGGCAAAGTCCGCGCGGCCCTCCTGCACCTCGGCGATGGCATCTGCCACCGTCTCCTGCGGGACGAGTTCCTCCCCATCCGTGAAGAAGAACTGCGCGGCCTCCTCGGTGTAGGTCCCCGCGGGGCCAAGGTAACTGACGGTCGCCGCGCCGCCGGCCTCACCGCAAAATGCAGGCATGGCCGACAGGCAGGCAAGGCTAAGCGCGATCGCCGCGATTCCGCTCCTCATAGGATCTCCTCCTTCTTAATTACATGTTCATGGTTCCGATGATCCCGCCTGCGGCGTTCACCGCACCGTACAGCCAGCTGACCGCTGCCTGCTTCGGGCCCTCTGCCGCTGCTGTTTCAGCTTCCGTCTTCTCGGTGATGGAGTTGATCACATCAACATTTTCCTCATGGGAGAGCTTAGCCAGTGCGCCCAGGAACTTGTACAGCCACTTAGCGGCCACGTTCGTCTCCTCATCCACGTCTGCCGCTTCCATGAATTCCGCTTCGAGCGTATCCAGACCGCCGGCAAGCTCCGCAGCCTGCTCTTCGGAGAGCGCAGCCCTCTGTGCGCCCAGCGACGCAAACCTTGCCGCAAAAAGCAGCGCGTTGGCGGTCTGTTCCTGCGCCGTCTCGGTCGCCGCATCAGCCTCAGTGAAGGCATCCTTAAGCGTCAGTCTGGCATCTTCGGCCTGATCGCCCTCGTCGATCGCGTCCACAAGCACATCCAGCGCATGGACCGTCCCCGCGGCCAGAAGTCCTGTCTTCTGCAGGACGTCCAGATCCTCGGATCCCTCACAGCTCGCGACATCGTTCAGGAGCGCGTTGACCGTTCCCATCTGCTCTTCATCCGGACCTGCGGCGACATCGACTATAAGGAGCATCTCGGCAAGGCGGCTCACACCATTCAGGATCTGTCCGTTTACGTCCTCTGCCTTCTCATCACCCTCCTGCAGCCACTCTACGACTTCATCCGGCGTGAAGGAAACACTTCCTTCTTCCGCAAGGGCCGTCATGGCTGCGGAAGCTGCGATTACACCTGCGATTACAAAGCTCATTACTTTTTTCAGTTTCATTTTTTTCTCTCTCCTCTTTTTTGTTTTTTGTTTTTTTAAATTTATCCGTCCGGGCTGTTTTTTCCCGTCCATGGATATGATACGATACTCATCAGAGGAAGGCTAAAAAAGTTGTACTAAAAAGGAGCAAAAAATGAAAAACCTGAAAGCAGTACATGGATGGGCCGCGGCAGCCTTGTTCGCGGCGGCAGTTGCGGCAGGCGGCGCGGGGGAATTCCGGCTGCTGCCGGCTGCGGTGACCGCGTTTGCGGAAGCAGTGCCTGAAGAGGAGACCGCGCTTGCGGAAGCAGTGACGGAAGAGGAGACCGGAGAAGGGAATTATTACTCCATGGTCCGGACGCCGTTCTATTTCCGGGATCTGGAAGACCCGGGGGAGGTCCCGCTGTATTTCATCAACGATGTGATGGATCTTCCTTATATCGACCTTACAGACGCCGCCGACCTGATGGTCAGCATGCTCGGCGATCAGAAAGGACTTTTCACGCTGTCCTGTGAATGGGACGGGCCGACGTACCTGCTCACCAGGGAGACCGGTTTTTCCATGCTGGTCGATTTTGATCAGTCCCAGATCCTGTTTGATGACTATGACGGCTTTGTCCGCTATGCCGGCGATCGTTCGCTGCTGGATAAGGCTTCTGAATTGTATACAGGCGAGGACGGCGGTCCCGCTCTGATCGAAAAGATCGAGAGGGGATCCTTTGACCGCTATGGCAAGTCGGTGGAACTCGATCTCGCCGCCTATCATATCGGTCTGTACTGGTCCGGGGAGGATGATCTCTATCTGGTCCCGCTGCAGCTGATCTCGGATTTCCTGGTGACTCCGACCGTAAACGGCGCGTTCCTCTTCGGGGGCGATGCGGTCTACTTCGGGAATCCGGATGATTTCGGATTTAATCAGAGCGAGCCGACGCCTTTTGGCGCGGCCTACCTGGGATCCGGATCAGACGGCACAATGAGCAGCGAGCTGGCCGAGTTTTCCTACGCGGAGCTGTGCCTCGCGCTGGATAATCTCTACGGCCTTAAAGAGATCCATGATTTTGAAAGCTTTGATGATGTGTTTGCCAATACAGGCTACAAAAATGCGCTGCTCAGCAGCGATCCGAACGTGAAGGACGGCGCGCTCTACGAGTTCATCTCGTACTATGTCGACGATCTGCACTCCGTTTTTGAGAGCGTCTCCTATCTCACTGAGCAGGCCGCGACAGCCGGCGGCGATGGTCTGGCGCGCCGGCACGACGCAGCGATCAGCGACCTCTACTTCGGCGCCCGGGGCGATGCGGCTGTTCCGGTCGAGTCCTATCAGGAGGTCGGAAATACAGCCTATGTGACCTTTGACAGCTTCCATATGGACGGCTCCGCGAAGGATTATTTTGACGGCGCCGTCCCGCTCGACCCCGATCCTGCCGAGGTCGATACTGCCGCGCTGGTCATCTACGCGCATCAGCAGATCACCCGCGAGGACAGCCCCATTGAGAACGTAGTCCTCGACCTGAGCCTGAACGGCGGCGGCGAGCTCGACTCCGGCATCTACACTGCGGCCTGGTTCCTCGGGCAGGCGTCCGTGAGCATCCGCAGCTCCCTGACCGGCGCCATCTCGACCGGCACCTACCGGGTGGACGTTGACCTGAACGGCGTGATCGACGAGAACGATACCCTGAGCGGGCGCGGCCTGAACCTGTACTGCCTGATCGGTCCGTACAGCTTCTCCTGCGGGAACCTCGTGCCGAGCCTCTTAAAGAGCGCCGGCACGGTCACGCTCATCGGCAAGACCTCCGGCGGCGGCAGCTGCGCCGTCATGACGCTCTCCACGGCGCACGGCGCCCTGATGTGTCTCTCCTCGCCGTACAGGATGTCGCAGATGCAGAACGGATCCTACTACGACACCGACACCGGCATCGAGCCGGACTACGTGATCGCGCATCCGGAGAACATGTACGACAGGGAGAAGCTGACCCAGTACATCAACGGGCTCTTTTAGCAGTCACGATGGGCTGATAGAAGCCCGTCTCCTCCGGGAATTTCCATACAACTTCACTGCATCCGCCGGCAAGGAGCAGATCCGTCAGCTCCTTCCGGCGGATCGCTCTGTATTCACAGACAAATTTGCCGGTCTGCAGGGATTCTTCGTCATCAATGATATACTGCGTCAGGCGGTAATTCTCTCCCGCCCAGTCCCAGGTCTGGAACGAGACCCGCTGCCCCCTCCGGGTCTTATGGATGTAGGGCGGCGAGTACGCCGGCTTTGACTCCAGCAGGCTGTCGTAGTCCCGGATGCTGGCGGCAAAAATGCCCCCGGGCCTGACCCGGCCCGTTATACTGCGGACCGCCTTCTCAAGATCCTCCGGTGTAAGCATATGCGGCAGCGCGTTGTCCATCGCGATCACAATGTCGAACACGTCCGGGATCTGTGCTTCCAGGGACCGGAAGTCCGCGCGCACGAAACGGATGTCGCCGCCGTCCGCCGCAAGTCCCCTCTCCTTCGCTCTCTCCCGCGCCTGCGCCAGTTCGCCCTCGCTGATATCCGAGGCCGTCACCGGGAAGCCCAGCTCCGCCAGGCCGATCGCCTGCGTTCCGATCCCGCAGGCACAGTCGAGGATCCGCGCGGAGCGGTCATACCCGCACTTCGCAAAAAGCGCGTCCAGAAGCTGCGCCTGCTCTCTCGTCGCCGCCTGCCAGTCCAGAAACAGCTTATCGTAGCTGGCGGCCATATCATCATAAAAAGACTGCACAATATCCATCATCAAATCCATTCAGCCCATCACGACGGTCACGCTGTAGTGTTCTTTCCCTTCTTCGGTCGGGATGATGTTCCCGCGGATCTCTTTTCCGTCCACGATCATCTGCTTCACGCCCTTCTCCACGTGATCCGGGTTCTCTACTTTAATATCATACACGGCCCCGCGGTATTTCCTCGTCACGGTAAAGGATCCGAAATCGGACGGGATGCACGGATCGATCTCCAGCCCTTCATACGCCGGGCGGATCCCCAGGATGTACTGGGAGATGTTGGCGAAGGTCCAGGCGGCCGTCCCGGTGAGCCAGGAGTTCTTGGCCTGTCCGAAGTAACGGGCGTCCTTTCCCGCGATCATCTGTGAGTAGACGTAGGGCTCGGTGCAGTGGATCTCGGAGAAGTCCTCGGTGTATGCCGGGCAGGTCTTCCGGTAGATCTCAAAGGCGCGGCCGCCGTGTCCGAGCACGGTCTCCGCGATGGACACCCACGGATTGTTGTGGCAGAAGATGCCCGCGTTCTCCTTGTATCCGGGCGGATAGGAGGAGACTTCACCGAGACGCAGGTCATACTTCGTGTAGGCGGGCTGCAGGATCATGATCCCGTATTGCGTATCCAGCTTTTCCTTTACCGACCGGAGGGCGCGTTCCGCAAGTCCTTCCTTCACGCCGATGCCGGCCAGCACGCAGAAGCCCTGCGGCTCGATATAGATCTGCCCCTCTTCGCATTCGGCAGAGCCGACCTTTTCGGAATTCGCGTCATAGGCGCGCACGAACCATTCTCCGTCCCAGCCGTCGGTGATGACGGCGCGGTACATCTGATCGACCTCTTCCCGCGCGCGGGCTGCCATTTCGCTCTCGCCCCGGGCTTCGCAGAGGCGGATGTAGTCCTCCCCGTATTTGACGAACATGCCGGCGATGAAGACCGACTCGGCGACGGGGCCCTCGGACGGGCCGGTGGTCTGGAAGGATTCTCCCGGGGTGTCGGAGAAGCAGTTGAGGTTCAGGCAGTCGTTCCAGTCGGCGCGGCCGATGAGCGGCAGCCCGTGCGGCCCCTTGTGGGATGCCGTATAGTTAAAGGATCTTGTCAGATGCTCAAACAGCGGCACGGCCGTGGCCGGATCGGAGTCAAAGGGCGTCGGTTCATCGAGGATGGAGAAGTCGCCGGTCTCCTTGATGTAGGCCGCCGTCGCGGCG
>CAJOLD010000074.1 GCA_905235435.1 uncultured Lachnospiraceae bacterium | reverse complement strand
CCCCGCGCCGGGAAGCCACCAATGTACCCTGCCGCAGCCACCCCGCGCCGGGAATCCAACACCCCCTATATCTTCCCCTGCTCCCTGAGCTTCTTTATGTTCAAATACCCGTCCATGGTGACGACGGCCACCAGGATGAGGCCGACGACTACGTTCTGCAGCTCGGGGCTCATGGTGAGCAGGTTGAACATGTTGGTGAGCAGGGACATGAAGATGACGCCGAACAGGGCTCCGATGATGGAGCCTTTGCCGCCGGCGAAGCTGCCGCCGCCGATGACGCAGGCGATGAAGCAGGTCATGTGGATTCCCTCGCCCATGTACTGGGTCGGCTTGTGGATGTAGGCCGAGCGGAAGACCGCTGCCATGGCTGTGAGGAGTCCGGTGGCGGCGTAGGCGAGGAAGACGATGCGCTTCTCGTTGAAGCCCATCAGCTTGGAGGCTTCTTTGTTGCCGCCGACGAAGTACAGCTTCTTGCCGTTCGACGTGTATTTGAGGAAGATGCTGAATACGATGACCAGCACCAGCAGTACCCAGGTCATGATGTAGAGGCCGCCGAACTCTCCGTCGCCGAGGATGATGTAGCTGTCATCGAAGGCCTGGAGGGTGCGGACTTTGCTCCAGAGGAGCATGGCCGCGCCGTAGCCGATGTACTGGACGCCCAGCGTGGCGATCAGCGCGTTGATGCCGACGAAGGCCACGAGGAAGCCGTTGAGGCAGCCCATCAGGGCGCCCACCAGCAGGGCCAGGAGGATCACGACGGGGACCGGCAGGCCCATCTGCGTGAATTTCCCGGCGACGATCGCGCACAGGAGCATGATGGAGCCGACGGACATGTCAAAATATCCGCAGATCAGCTGGAACATCATGCCGAAGGCGATCATCGCGGTCGGCACAAAGCTCACCTGCAGGGAGTGCAGGTTGCGCGGATCCCAGAAGATATCGCTCTTTATGGTCAGCACGACCACCAGCAGGATGCAGAGCAATATGGAGATCGTCTCATTTTTCTTCATTACTTTTTTGACCATCTTCTCTACCTCCTCTCCCGCTTATTCTTTCTTCGCGCTGATCCTGACGTCCGCGACGATCGCGAGGATCAGGATCACGCCCAGGATGATCTGCTGCACGTACGAATCGATCCGGTAGGCCGTCATGCCGTTGCTGAGGACGTGGATAAAGAGCAGTCCCAGCACGGACCGTACGATGCTGCCTCGGCCGCCGAAGAGGCTCGCGCCGCCGATGACCGCTGCCGTGATCATCGTGACCTCAAGGTTGGAACCGACCGTCACATTGGGCGCCTTGACACGGCAGGTCATCAGCGCGCCGCCGAAGGCGGACATCATCGCTGACACGATGAAGCACACGATCTTCACTCTGCCGGCGCGGATGCCGTAGAGGATGGTCGTCTCCATATTGTGGCCGATGTAATACATCTGCTTGAAGAACCGGGACCGGTTCAGCAGGATCTCCAGGATGACCGTGATCACGAGCATCAGGATGATCACCCAGGAGACGGAGCCGACCTTGTTCATCACGAACTGGCGGTCCTCCCTGGGAAGCTGGCGCCCGGTCATGCGGGTGATCATCATCCAGTTGTAGCCCTTGACGGCAAGCATCACGCCGATCGTCACCATCATGGAATTGAGGCGGAAGGTCGTGATGAGCCAGCCGGAGATAAAGCCGATCACGCCGGCGATAAGCATCCCGAGCAGGATGGCGAAAGCCGCCGACATCTTGTAGGTATTGCAGAAGATGCCCATCAGCGTGCCGCCGAAGCAGAACATGGAGCCGACGGACATATCCAGCTCGCCCATGATGATCAGGAAAGTAAAGCCGATGATGGCAAAGAACTCGACCGAGACGTCAAACACGATCGAATGGATGTTGCTGTAATTTAAGAAGGTCGGCCTGGTCAGCGAGAGGAAGATGAACAGGGCGGCGACCAGAAAAGCGATCGTCCAGCTGCCGAAGTCGATCTTTTTCTTTTCGTTCTCGTTGACCTTGCGGCCCGTCGCTTCCGTACTCATGCGTCCTCTCCTTTCCCCACCGCCGCGTAGCGCATCAGCTTCTGCTCGGTATAATCGCCGCAGGACACCTCGCCCGCGATGGAATTATCTCTCATGATGATGATCCGGTCCGAGAGCCTCATCAGCTCCGGAAGCTCCGAGCTGAACACGATCACGCCCACGCCCTTCGAGGCGATGTCCAGCAGGAACTTGTGGATCTCCTCCTTCGCGCCGACGTCGATGCCGCGGGTCGGCTCGTTGACGATGACCACCTCCGGCTCCGGGGCCAGGCAGGCGGAAAACATCACCTTCTGCTGATTGCCGCCGCTCAGCTTCCTGGGCTTTGTGGAAAGCGAAGGCAGCGCGATCGCGAACTTTTTAATGTACTCCAGGGAGATGGAGCGGAGCCTTTTCGAATCGATAAAGCCGAGGCCGTTGGAGACCTTGCCGAGGATGGGCAGGGACACATTGTCCGTCACCGGCATATCCAGCAGCAGGCCCGCGACCTTCCGGTTATTGTTCAGATACATGACGTGCCGCTCGACCATGCTGCGGGGCGACACCTTGTGCAGCTGCTCGCCCTTCACATAGATCTCGCCGGAATCCTTCCTCTCGAGGCCGTACATCATCCTCGAAAGCTTGGTGACGCCGGAGCCCTCCAGGCCGAAGACGCCGAGGATCTCGCCCCTGCACAGCTTCAGGCTGGACGGTTCGAGCGCGTTCGCTTTTGCGAGGTCCTTCACCTCAAAGACCACCTCGTCGCTGTGGGAGACATCCTCCGGCTGCTTGATCGAATACAGCGTGAGGTCGCGGCCCACCATGTTGTTGATCAGGTCGCCCTCCGTGAGGTTCTCGTTATTCTCAAGCGTCGTCACATACTGCCCGTCCCTCATGACCGTCACGCGGTCCGAGATCTGCATGATCTCCTTGAGGCGGTGCGAAATATAGATGATCGTCATCCCCTCCGCCTTCAGGCGCCGCAGAATATCCATCAGACGATCCGCCTCATCGTCATTGAGGCCGGAGGTCGGCTCATCGAGGATGATGACCTTCGGGTCGGCGACGATGCATCGGATGATCTCGATCATCTGCTGCCCTGCCAGCGTCACGGCGTTCATCTGCTCCTCGGGCTTAATGGTCTTAAGGCCGAAGCGCTCCAGCTGTTTTGCCGTCTCGCTGTAGAGGGATCTGTAATCGATAAAATTTCCTTTTTTAAAGTTGTGGGTCGGATAAATATTCTCCGCCACAGTCAGGTTCTCAAATACGGCCAGTTCCTGATGGACCATGCGTATCCCCATGGCCTGCGCCGCGGAAGGCGTGTAGGTCTTCACCTGCTCGCCGTCCAGGGTGATCGTCCCGCTGTCCGGCACTTCCTCTCCCATGATGATCTTGACCAGCGTGCTCTTGCCGGCGCCGTTCTCCCCGAGGATGGTGTGGATCTCCCCCCGGCGGATGGAAAAGGACACATCACTGAGCGCTTTTACAACGCCGTAAGATTTCGTGATATTCCTGATCTGCAGATATTCCTCGCTTCGTCCGGACATTTCTTTCTCTCTCCTGTATGATCCTGAAAAGAAAACTGCGATCATCTCGCAGTTTTCTCTTCAGGTACTATCTTATTTCACTTGCTCAAAGATGGAGGCAAGGATCAGCCCTGCCAGTAGTCAGCGCCATAGTCGCCGAGAGAGTCATGATAGAAGTTGTCCACGTTGTCCTGATCGATGACAACATTACCGGTGTAGATAGCCAGCGGCCATACACTGATGTTGGAAGCTTCGTTGTCAGCAGATACCGGAACATCGCCGAAGCCGTAATCGGTCGCGTTGACAAGAAGAGCAACGGCCAGATCGGTCATGGCAGCGGTCCTGTTGGTAAGGGAGGCCTGAATGTAGCCGTCCTTGATGTAGTCAAGCATCGCGTCCTCACGGTCTGCGCAGACGACGGTGATGCTGCCCGGCTCGTAGCCAAGCTCTTCCATAGCGCCGGCAATGCCGCCGCCGCAGGCGGAGTCAAGACCGATGAACGCGTCCACATCCGGGTTCGCGCTCAGCAGGTCCTTCGCGGCCTGCAGAGAAACTGCCGCGTCGCACTCGCCGTCCTGGTCGCCGACGATCTCCCAGCCGGTATCCGCAAGAACTTCTTTCAGTCCTTCGAATTTCTGGTCGATGTTCGTGGAGCCCCAGTTGCCGATAACAAGAAGCTTTCCGGAGTCGCCCGCAAGCTCGATCAGCTTGTCGGCGGTCTCACGTCCGGCATCAACATTGTCAAGACCGATGTACAGATCGCCGGTCTCACCGCTCTCCGCCTCAACGACGATGATGGGGATGCCGGCTTCCTGTGCCTTCAGGATGCCCGGGTTCATGGCAGCGTCCCATGCAGCCGTGATGATACCATCAGGATTGCTGGGGATGACCTGCTCAAGAGCCGCGCAGGTGGTATCAGCGTCCCAGTCATTAGCGCCCTGCGCGATGACCTTAACACCGTACTTTTCAGCCGCGTACTGCACACCCTTGATCATATCGATGCTGTAGGGCTGGCCAAGGCCTGCCGCGACATAGTAGAACGTCTTCTCCGATTCTTCTTCCGCCAGAACGGGAACCGCGATCGCGGCCGTCATGGCGATTGCCGCTGTAACGGCAATGAGTTTCTTAACCTTCATGTTACACCCTCCTTTTTTGAATATGTTTACATGTTACTACATACGACGATCGTAAATTGGGGATGGGGGCGTCACTGCTTTGCGATCTCACTGAGCTGCTGCAGTGTCTCGCCCTCGATCGGAACATGGAAGACCTCCGAGATGACCTGCGTCCAGCCGTGGATGAAGTAGTTCCATCCATCCTCGACGTAGAGGTCCCTCTCCTCCTTCTGCGCATCGGCCTGCCTCTTGAACAGCAGGTCGCCGCGGTAGTTGATCTCCCACACCAGGCTGTGCTCCGGGAACACGCCCGCATCCGTCAGCGGACTGCCCGGGCCGTCCTTCCCGAGGCCGGTCGCGTTCACGACCAGGGAGTACGGCGGCAGGGACGCGAGCGTCCTGTCGTTGTCCTCCGGCGTCGGATCCAGGACAAAATCAAACTGTGTCTTCGTCTGCGCCTCTTTCAGAAGCTCCTTCGCGGCATCCAGACGCGGCTGGCTCCTGTTGGCGATCGTGATCTTAGCGGGCATATTGTCCGCGAATTTATCCTGAGTAAAGTAGACAGACATGGCCAGCGACGAACCGCCGGCACCCATCAGCAGCACCTGGCCGCCGTGATCCTTCCAGTAATTCTCCGGAACGAACATCTCCAGGGCAAGCCCGCTGGAGATTGGGTCCTTCGCGTGGCCGCGGAGCTGGCCGTCCAGCTTCGAGATACTGGAGATCTCGCCCAGCTGCAGGGCAAACGGATCCAGATACTCAAAAAGATCCTTGCAGCTGTTGTAAAGATCGATCTTGTGCGTCGTAACCAGGGCGCCCAGGGAAAGCGGATCCTCCTTGATAAAAGAGACCGCCTCGCGGTAAGCCTCCGGATCCGAATGGGGCTTAAAATCGATGCCCTTGATAACGGCATCCTTCAGGCCCAGGGCCTTCGCCCACTTCGGAAAAACCTTCATAATGGAGGAGCTGCCGGTAGTTACACCAATAAAATAGATCGTAGGCTGCGTCGCCTTTTCGTATTTAGCCATAATCCTGCCCCCTGGAAATCCATCATTAATGATTGTCATATTAGTTATTGTTGTGTCATTTTATTCGTTTAATGTTGTAACATAATGATATACCATGTTTTGGCCGGTGTCAACAAAAAAGTGTTCTCTAGTCCCGCGGCAACTGGTTTCCGGTAGGAAATAAAGCAAGTCGCGACTATTTTTCTGTGACTTGCCGGGGTGGATGCCGCGCCGGGACTCGAAATTCCCGCGCCGGGCAGACCAGATTGGGATATGGGCCCAACTGCACTGCCCTGCACTGTTCCCTGGTCCCGCGGCCGCTGGTTTCCGGTAGGTAATAAAGCAAGTCGCGACTATTTTTCTGTGACCTGCCGGGGCAAATGCCGCGCCGGGACTCGAAATTCCCGCGCCGGGCAGACCAGATTGGGAATCGAGTAGGAGGGGGTGATTAGCCCCCGTCCTCTCACACCACCGTGCGTACCGTTCGGTACACGGCGGTTTCAATAGTTGACGTGCACTGACTGATA
>CAJOLD010000073.1 GCA_905235435.1 uncultured Lachnospiraceae bacterium | reverse complement strand
AACATACCTGCCTTCGCGCCGAAGCCGAGCAGGATGCAGATGCCTCCCGCGGTGACGCGTCCTCCCCTGCCGGCGGCAAAGGCCGCTTCGGCGGCGGCCGGAAGGGCCGTGAAGGAAAGGGTGCCGCAGGCGGTCTGCACAAGCAGAAGGCCCATAAACAGGACCAGCCCGCCGATCACGGCGATGAACAGGTAGGTATAGCCCGCCCGGATGGCCCCGGCGGTCTCCTCGTGGATGACCCACGTAAATGACGTAAACGAAAGGATCTCAAAAAAGACAAAAGAAGTCATCAGGTCGCCGGAGAGCATCACGCCCTCTGTCGCCCCGAGCGTGACCAGGACAAAGAACCAGTAGCGGTCCAGGTTCTCCCTCTCATGCGCGAAGTACTCCTCTTCGAGAACAGCGTCGTCCCCGCCCACATAAAGGCCGTCACGATGCCGTAGACCTTGCGGAAGCCGTCCGCGGTAAACGTAAAGCCGCCCGCCAGAAAGCCCGTCAGGGAAAGATCCGCCGGTCCCGTGAGCAGCAGCAGGGCAAAAAAGAGCTCCAAAAAAGCTGCCGCGATCACGAACAGATCCCGGAACTTCTCATTTTTCCGCCCGCCGATGTACGCGATGAACGCGCACAGCACGGGGAAGAACACAAGAGTGATATATAGCATGGCTTCTTATTCTCCCTAATAAAACAGAGGTATCACAGTCCCGCTGCTATTTTTCCGAGGAAATCCAGAACGGGTCCCGGCACGACGCCGAAGACGATGTTCAGGACCGAGAACAGGACGATGGGGATCAGCATCAGGCGGTCCGCCTCCAGCTTCCGGTCATCCTCCTCATACCAGTTCTTCTCGACGACCGGGAAGAAGGCGCGCGCGCTGATGGTGAGCGTGTACATGGCGCAGAGGAAGGCGGAAACAAGGAGCCCGGCGACGCCCAGATAGCCCAGCAGCGTGCCGGCCTGCGCGCCGGCCCGCAGCAGCTGCCACTTCGACACAAAGCCGCAGAACAGCGGGACGCCGGTCAGCGACAGAGCGCCCAGCGTGAAGCAGGTGAAGGTCACGGGCATCTTGCGGCCCACGCCGTTCACCTCATAAACATAGGAGTTTCCGGTCGTATGCATAAAGGCGCCGGCGCACATGAACAAGCTGATCTTGATGATCCCGTGGAACAGCATGTGCGCAAGGCCGGCCATCAGGCCTGTCACGTTCAGCAGCATCACGCCGAACAGCATGTAGGAAAGGTTGCTGACCGTGGAGAAGGCGAGCCTCCGCTTGAAGTGCCTCTCGCGGACCGCCAGCACGGCCGCGAAGACCAGCGTGAACACCGCCGCTGCAAGGGCGAGATTCTGCGCCCAGGTCCCCCGCAGGAAATCCGGTCCGTAGGAGTACCAGGTCATGCGGACGACCGCAAAGACGCCCGCGTTGACCACCGCCACCGCGTGGAGCAGGGCCGTGACCGGCGTGGGGGCCACAGATGCCGTCGGCAGCCAGTAGTACAGCGGAAAGACCGCCGCCTTGGTGCCGAAGCCGAAAAAGCCGAAAATGAATGCGAGGAGCATCATCGACGTGGCCGCCTCCGGCTGCAGGTTCCCTCCGTAGAGGAAGTTCCCGGCATTGCCGTACACCGTCGTCATCACGACGGAGAAGAAGGCGAGCGAAGCGCCGCCGATCGTAAAGGCGGCATAAACGCGCCCCGCGTACATGCTCTCATGATCCTCGTAGTGCGAGACCAGCGGAATGGTCACGAGCGAGAGCATCTCATAAAACACATACAGGGTCGTCATGTTCGAAGCGAACGCGATGCCCAGGGTGACGCCGTAGGTCATCACATAGAACGCGAAGAACATGTTCTTCCGGCGCGATTCCCGCATGTAGGAGAACGCGTAGAGCATCACCGGCGGCCACATGACCGAGACCATGCCCGCAAACAGCTTCGTCAGACCGTCCATGCCAAAGTCCACGGAGAAGCCGCGGGTGAAGCTGTAGACCTCCACCGGTTCGCCGTCCGCAAGCAGGATCACGCACCACACGGCGATGGACGTGAGGCACACGATGGTCTCCGCATAGATGTTCCTTGCGCGGTCATCCTTAAATTTCAGAGCGATGATCAGGAACCCGCCGACGATCGGCAGCAGGATCGGGATCAGGTAAACTAGAGCCTTCAAAAGTATACCTCCGGGTAAAAGGCGGTCAGATGGGCCGTCAGATCACGAGCGATACAATGGCGTTTCCGAACAGGCCGACGCACAGCGCGACCGCGCACAGGGCGATCAGCGGGACCGTCATCAGCGGCGAGGGCTCCGCCTTCTGAAGGGATCTGCCCTCTTCGCTCTCCATAAAATCGTGTCCCGGGAAGAACCCGTCGACGACGATCGGGAACAGATAGCCTGCCGTGAGCAGTGCGGAGATCAGGAGGATGATGGGCGCCAGCACGGAAAGCGCGCCCATTCCGCTGCCGATCGCCGACTGCGCGATCACCCACTTGCTGAGGAACCCGCCCATGGGCGGAATGCCCACGAGGGATAAGGATACGATCGTAAAGCACCACATCGTGACGGGCATCTGCTTTCCGACGCCCCTAAGCTGGTCTACTCTCCTCTTGCCCAGCTTGTAGATGAAGATGCCGGCCACCAGGAAGAGGCAGCCCTTGGAGGCGGCGTGGCTCATCATGTGGAGCAGTCCGCCGCGGATGCCGTCCTCGGAGAGCACGGAGAGACTCAGCAGAATATACGAGATCTGGCTGATGGTGGAGTAGGCGAGGCGCTTCTTTAAGACCTTCTCGCAAAACGCCATCATCGAGCCCATAAAGATCGTCAGCATGCACAGGCACATCCACGCTGTCTGCACCCAGGTGCCGCGGATGACGTCCGCGCCGACGGAGAAATAGACCAGGCGGATGATGGCCAGCACGCCCGCCTTCGCGATAATACCGGAAAGCAGGGAGGATGCCGGAGCCGGCGCGATGGGATGCGCCGTGGGCAGCCAGCCGTGCATCGGATACATACCGGCCTTCGTGCCGAAGCCGATGATCGCGATAAAGATGGCCGTCAGGAAAATGCCTTCATGGCCGGAAAGGGCCGCGCGGTCAATAAAGCCGCCGTAGACGAACTCGGCGCTGTCCGCGGCGTAGAAGTACGCGAAGAACACGCCGAGCAGGCCCATCAGGGCGCCCGCGATCGAGTAGAACAGATATTTAAGGCCCGCTGCCACGGCCTCCTTCGTCATCTCATGGAGGACGAGGGGCACGGAGGTGAGCGTCGCCATCTCAAAGCAGAAGTACAGGGTCACAAGATTGCCTGCCAGGCAGACAGAGATCATCGCCCCGAAGGAGATGAAATAGAAAGCAAAGAACATCGCCGGCCGCTCTTCCATCGTCATGTACTCGAAGGCGTAAAAGCACACCGCCGTGTACAGGATGAGCACCATGGCGAGAAAAACGGTGCCGATGCCGTCGGGCGAAAACCGGATGACGGCGCCGCCGCCCATATCGAGCAGCGTCACACTGCCGCCGCGGACCGCCGAAAGAACGGCGAGCAGGTCCGTCACAAGCAGGATGACCGTGCAGCAGATATTCCTCTTCTTCTCTTCCATCCGGGCCGCGCAGACGGCGATCCCCGCGATGGCCGGGAAAAGCATCGCAAAAATCATCAGCATATTGACCTCCTCATCCGAACATCATAAGTCCGTGCTCTATAAGATCCGCCGCCACCCACGAGAACAGACCGAGAAACAGGTTGATCGCCGTGAGGACGAACATGGGCAGATTGTATCCGATACGATGGTGGGCACGGACCTCGCCCTGATCCCGCCCCTCCGGCATACTGTAGATTCGGATCGACGTCCGGATAAAATAGATCGCGTTCAGCATGGAGCTGACCGCCAGGGCAAGCATGACCAGGATCAGCTTAATATTGCTGCTGCCGACCGCGGCCAGTCCGAAGAAGATCTTCGAGGAGAAGCCGGCAAAGATCGGGATGCCGATCATGGAGAACGAGCCGACCAGGAAGAACGCGCCCGCGTCCCTGTCTCTCATCCCGCTGCCCGTCATCTCCTTGAACTTCAGGCTGTCGCCCGAGACCTCCGCGAGGCGGGGCGTTGTAAGGAACAGCATCGACTTGGTCACCGAGTGGGCGAAGATGTGGAACACCGCCGCCAGATAGCCCGCCGTGCTGCCGATGCCGATCCCCATGTAGATGTAGCCGATCTGCGCGGCCGAGGAATAGGCGATCATGCGGTTGCAGTTGTTCGTGGACATCGCCTGCAGCGATCCGAAGATCATGCCGCAGATACCGAGCACCATCAGGATGCGCCCGATGGGCATCTGCGCGAAGATCTCCGGCCCGATCACACGGTAGTAGATCTTGATCAGCAGGAAGATGTAGGCCTTCGAGACCAGCGACGAAAGCACCGAGCCCGAGGTGGGCGTCGCGTACCCGTAAGTATCCGGCATCCAGAAATGGAAGGGGAACAGGCCGCTCTTGATCGCAAGGCCGATCGTCAGGATGCCCGTCGAGAGGATCAGCGTAGGACGGTTCGCCGGCGCCGCCCACAAAAGAGAGATCGCCTTTCGCATCGGCACCATCAGCAGATGGCCGGTGAAGTCATAGAGCAGCACCACACCCAGCAGGAACAGTCCGGAACCGACCAGGTTCAGGATCATGTACCGCATGGCCGCGAGGGTCGTGCGGCCGATCTCCCTCACGATCAGGATGCCGCAGCTTGTCAGCGTCAGGATCTCCAGGAAAACATAGCCGGTAAAAATATCGTTCGTCCAGATGAGCGACATCAGCGCCGCCGTCATCAGGTTCAGCAGAGCATAGTAGAGATTGACCTTGCTCTCATCCAGGTCCATATCGACGAACCGGTAGCCGCCCGACACCGAGCAGATCATGATGACCATGAAAAACAGCGCCGTCATCGCTTCCAGACTGCCCGCCCGGATCTCATTGCCCCAGGGGGCGGGGAATTCGCCCATCACGTACGTAAAGGACGTTCCCGTCCGGATCGTGTAAAAGAGGACAGCCGCGCACAGCACGATCATCACGCCCTGAAACCGGAGCGTATACTTTTTGGCCGCATTACCGCTGAGCATAAAGCACAGAGCGCCGGAAAACAGGCTCAGCACAATGGTAAACAGCGGAAAATTAGTAATAAAATCCACTTTATCTGTCCTCCAACCTATGCCTGGAAAGGTCATAGATCTCATCCAGGTTGAGCGTATGATAGCGCCTGTACAGCTGTACCGTCAGCGAGAGCGTCACCGCCGTCACAGACACGGACACAACGATGCCCGTCAGCACCAGGCCGGCCGGCACAGGGTTGATATACGCCGACGTCTCCTGCACACCGTCCACGATGATCGGCGCCTTGCGGCCCCCGATATATCCCATGGACGCCAGGAACAGGAACACGCCCGAATCCATAATATTCATCCCGATCAGCTTCTTGATCAGGTTCTGATGAAACAGCAGCATCGTAAATCCGATTCCGAAAAGAATGATCGCCGCCGCTTCCTCATAATTAACCGCTAAAGTCTCGATCACAGCAGATACTCCTTCATATATGTCAGTCGCTTCCGACGTTGCCGCGTTTGAAGAGGCTGTAGAAACCGTACATCGTGCAGGCCACGACCATGCCGACCGCGATATCCAGCGGAAGGATCATGCCGCCGGAAAGGATGGCCCCCGGCGTGCCCTTCGGGATATGATTGTCGAGGCCGTTCGCCCCCGTGAAGAAAACATAGCCTTTTGCGAAACTGTAGAAGGCCAGCGACGAAAAGATGACCGTCTTGAAGACACCCGGCGTAAAGAAGCGGTCCACCTTGTCAAACCCGTAGGCCGACGCGAAGATGATGAGTCCCGCGCCGATCACGGCGCCGCCCGAGAAACCGCCGCCCGGTGAATTCTGGCCGTTCAGCAGGATGTAGATCCCGTACATGAAGATACTCGGGAGCAGGAAGGCGCCCACGATCCTCATGATCATGTCCTTCGAAATATCGCGGTACTCGTCCGTACCGATCGCGTACAGCCCGTTCGCGGCCATCTCCGTGGTCTTCCTGTCCTTCCGCAGAAGGATGAGGACGCACAGCAGCGCCGTAAACAGCACATGTGACTCACCGAGCGTATCGAAGGCCCTGTAGTCGAGGATCATGCCCGAAACGATGTTGATCGCGCCGGTCTCCTGCAGTCCCTCTTCGATATACCTTGAGGTCACCTCGACGGCCATCGGGTTCTCCTCGCCGTAGCGCGGCAGGTTGGCCACCGTAAACAGCAGCACGCCGATCAGCATGAGGCAGCTGATGATGGCAACGACTGTGTATACTTTGTAAAAGCCCTGCCTCTCCGCCGTGATGACCTTCTGCGCCTTTGACGTCTTCAGCACGCGCATTTCGGCGGCGCGCATCGACTTTTTGCGCTCCTGCCGCGGGATATCATGCACCTCCGCGGCATCGATGACATGCTCCATCGGGTCAAGGTCGCCGGCCATCCACATCGAAAACTTTTCTTTAAAATTTCCGCTCACTCTCCGTCCACCTTCTTCCCGGCATCTGCAAGATCAAAATCATCGCCGAGGTCGGTCTCGGCTCCGGTCTCCGGGGCGG
>CAJOLD010000072.1 GCA_905235435.1 uncultured Lachnospiraceae bacterium | reverse complement strand
AAAAGAGAGCCGCAGTGGTATGATGGAGACGGCGCGGCAGGAACGCCGTGTCGTTCTTGGATCTATATCTCAGTGTCCTGTCTGCGTGTGACGCGGACGGGGAAAAGGAGGACCTGTGACATCTACGATCGATCTTCATCTGCATTCGACAGTCTCTGACGGAACAGACAGCCCGGAGGAACTTGCGGAAAAGGTCTGCCGGTCAGGCATCCGTATCTTTTCGCTCTCGGACCACGACGCAGTGGACGGGGCGGAAAGAGTGAGGGAAACGCTCGCCCGGCTCGGAGCCGCGGCGCAGGGGATCCGCTTTATCAACGGCGTTGAGTTTTCCTGCAGGGACAACGAAGGGAAATACCATATCCTCGGCTATGGGTATGACGAGGGGAACAGCGAAGTCCGAAAACTCGCGGATGTCGCCCACCGTATCCGGATCGGCAAGCTGGAGGCGCGGATGGATATCCTCCAGTCACAGTTCGATATTGAGTTGTCGGAGGAAGAGAAGGAGAACCTGCGGTCTGAATATAATCCAGGGAAACCGCACCTGGGGAGAATGCTTGTCAAAAAGGGATATGCGCCGGATATCCAGACGGCCATCGCGACTTATATGGATCCTTTCCGCGTAAGATCGCTTTGGATCTCACCGGAGGAGGCGGTCACCGCGATCAAAGATTCCGGCGGCATACCGGTGCTTGCCCACGGTGTTTTCGGTTCCGGCCAGGAACTGCTGGACAGAGAAGAACTGGAGGGAAGGATCACAAGGTTTCAGAAGGAAGGTCTGGAAGGACTGGAATGCTGGTACGAGAGATATACGCCGGAGCAGCAGGCGATGATGATCGAACTGAGCAGGAAGTATGGGCTTTGCGCTACGGCCGGCAGCGACTACCACGGGAAAAATAAAACAGTGGTGCTCGGCGATAATCACTTCGAAGAAGGCTGTGAAGGAAGCGAGCTGCTGGAAGCTTTTCTGGAAAAAGTAAATTAAAAAACGAACGCGCATCCGGGCCATGTGGCCTGCATGTGCGTTCGTTTTTTATCAGATCGATTCGTAAAAGAAGATCGTTCCGGTCTGGGAGGGAAGGGGACCTGCCGGGCTGCTTCCGCGGCGGGTGTCGCTGATGTATCCGGCGTCCTCGAGGTATTTGAAGAAGACCGGCGCCGTACTCTGATCGAGCTGCGTCTCGGTGCCGTCGGGGCGGTATACGGTGGCCTGCATGCCGTCGCTGCCCCAGGTCGGACCGGAAACGATAGCGCGTGAGCCGATCCCGAAATTCTGGGAGCAGATGGTCCTCGCGCTGCGGCTGCTGAGCGCCACGCCGTTCTGCCTTGTATCGAAGATCAGGTAATCCTGACCGTCACTGTAATATCTGTGTAATACCGTCTGCATGGCTTTTCCCTTCCTTACCTGCAAAGGCACTTGTCTTTTCCTGTGTACCCGTATTATAATATAGCCGATTTGAAATAAAATCTAAAATAATGCGCGAGTATATTCAAAATAGTGCATGCGAGGGCTGCCATGAGCGATCAGAACTACAGCAAAAGAGGCTATCTCCACGAATCCCACCATGTCTTTTATCTGAAGGAGCCGCCGCAGGGACCGGTCGCGGTCCACTACCATGATTTTCACAAGATCATGCTCCTTCTTGACGGGGAGATGCGCTACAGCATTGAAGGTACGGAGTACGCCCTCATGCCCGGTGACGTGGTGCTTGTCTCCGCGGGCGAGATCCACTGTCCGGTCTACACGCAGATGTCCGTCTATGAGCGCGTGATCATCTACGTCTCTCAGGACCTTGCGGAGTCGGAACGTCTTGCGGACGGGTATGCGGGCCTGATGAACTGCTTCCCGCAGAGCGGGGATGCGCTGCGCGCGCACGTGCTTCGTCCCTCCGGCGAGCGGAAGAGTAAGATCGCGCAGATCTCAGCCGAGCTGGCTTACCTTTCGGGACAGGAGAGCGATTACGCGGACTTCTGCCGCAGGCTGAAGGTCCTGGAGCTGCTCGCCGTGCTCGGGAGGATCACAGAAGATCCGGATCTTCCGGAGGAGAAGGCGGAAGGGGAGGAGACTTCCGATCCCGTGACCGGTCAGATCCTTTCCTATATCAGTGACCATATCAGGGAGGAGAGCCTTTGCATCGACAATATCGCGGAGCACTTCGGCATGAGCAGATCCGGCCTGATGCATATGTTCCGCCGGAATATGGGCTGTACGGTGGGCGGCTATATCTCCGAGAAGCGGCTGTTCCTCGCGAAGACCGCCATCGCGGCGGGCATGCCGGTGACGGAAGCCTGCTATGCCTGCGGCTTTGGGAGCTACGGGGCTTTCTACCACGCCTACAGGCGCAGGTACGGACAGCCGCCGGGCGCAAAAAGAGCGCCGCTTCCGGGCGTCCCCGTGGAGTGAGCCATGTTGCAAATGCGCCGAATCTGGCTTATAATTCAGTAAATATCGCGCCCGCAGGGAGGAAGAACAGATGGACAGTTTAAAGATACTGGTCGTGGATGATGAGAGCAGAATGCGAAAGCTGGTGCGGGATTTCCTGGTCAAAAAGGATTATATCGTGCTGGAGGCCGCCGACGGCTCGGAAGCGATCGATGTTTTTTTCGATAACAAGGATATTGCCCTGGTGATTCTGGATGTCATGATGCCCGGCATGGACGGCTGGGAGGTCTGCCGGCGGATCAGGGAGTACTCCAGGGTCCCGATCATCATGCTGACCGCAAAGAGCGACGAGCGGGACGAGCTGCTCGGCTTTGATCTCGGCGTGGACGAATATATTACGAAACCCTTCAGCCCGAAGATCCTCGTGGCGAGGGTGGAGGCCATCCTGCGCCGCACCGGCTGTGTCGACGCGGATGAGGTGATCGAGGCCGGCGCCATCCGGATCAGCAAGGCGGCGCACCAGGTGACCATCGACGGGGAGCCCGTGGAGCTGAGCTTCAAAGAATTTGAGCTCCTGACCTATTTCGCGGAAAACCAGGGGATCGCCCTTCCCAGGGAGAAGATCCTCAACAATGTATGGAATTACGATTATTACGGCGACGCGCGCACCATCGACACCCATGTCAAAAAGCTGCGCAGCAAGCTGGGAAAATACGGAGAATATATCCAGACGATCTGGGGTCTCGGTTATAAATTTGAGGTGAAGCCTTTATGAGACATTCGATCGCTGCGAAGCTGTCAGCCCTCTTCATCGGCATGGTCCTGCTGATCCTCGTATTGAATCTGGGCCTGAATCACATCCTTCTTGAGAGGTTCTATTCCCGTTCGCTTCAGAATACGATGACAAACATGTATGAGAAGCTGAACGAGCATATGAGGGACGGCATCGTCGATGCGGATTATTTTGAGACGGATTTCAGGGAACAGAGCATTGCGAACAATATGGAGCTGGTGGTCGCTGACGCTTCGTTCATTCCCATCATGAGCATCTCCGCGGACAACAGTTCCGGCGCGGACGGCAATGATGACCAGGCGAGGCCGAGCGACGCTTCTCTTATGTACGGGCGCCTGTTCGGCTACTATACGTCCATCGACAGGACGGGATCCGTGATCCTCGAAGAGACGGACAGTTACACCATCCAGAGAAAAAAGGATGATCTGAACAACATCGAATATCTGGAGATGTGGGGAGTGCTGGACTGCGGTTACCGGTTCCTGATGCGCATCCCGCAGGAATCGATCAGGACGAGCGCCGCCATTTCGGGCCGGTTCCTCCTGATCATCTCCCTTTTCGTGAGCATCCTGTGCGTGATCATCATCATGTTCATATCCAGGCGGTTTGCGCGCCCCATCAGCGAGCTGACGGAGCTTTCCGGCCGCATGGCGAATCTGGATTTCAACGCGCGGTATACCAGCGGCGGCACGGATGAGATCGGCATGCTCGGCGAGAATTTCAACCGGATGTCCGACGAACTTGAAAAGACCATCTCGCAGCTGAAGACCGCGAATGTGGAGCTCCAGATGGACCTCGACAAAAAGATCGAGATCGATGAGATGCGCAAGGAATTTCTCTCGAACGTATCCCACGAGCTGAAGACGCCGCTGGCGCTCATCCAGGGATATGCGGAAGGTCTGAAGGAATGCGTCAATGATGACCCGGAGAGCCGCGAGTTCTACTGCGACGTGATCATTGACGAGGCGGAAAAGATGAACCGTCTGGTGAAGGAACTGCTCGCGCTCAATCAGCTGGAGTCCGGCAATGAGCAGCCGCAGATGGAGCGCATGGACCTTGCGGAGCTGATCCGCGGGAAAACAGAGTCGGTGCAGCTGCTCGCGCAGCAGAAGGGCGCCGTGATCACCGCGCAGTGCCCGGAGCACCTGCATGTCTGGGGAGACGCGTTCCGGGTGGAGGAGGTCCTTTCAAATTATCTGAGCAACGCGGTCAATCACGCGGGCGGAGAAAAACGAATCGTCGTCCGAACGGATACAGCGGACGGGATCGTGCGGACAACGGTCTTCAACACCGGAGACCCCATCCCGGAGGAATCGCTCGGACAGATCTGGGACAAATTTTACAAGGTGGACAAGGCAAGGACGAGAGAGTACGGCGGAAGCGGCGTGGGACTTTCCATTGTCAAGGCGATCATGGATTCCATGCATCAGGGATATGGCGTGAGGAACTGCCCGGACGGAGTGGAATTCTGGTTCGAACTGGAGAGCGCCGATGGAGAACAGTATGGAAGAGCGGACTGAAATGGAGCGATCCGTAACGGATCTTCTGGTAGAGCGGTACGCCTCCCTTGGGAGGGGGAAGAGAAAGGTCGCGGATTATATTTTCCGGGACCCGGCCCGGGCTGCCTTTATGACGGCCGCCGAGCTCGGTGAGAGCAGCGGCGCCAGCGAGGCGACGGCCATCCGCCTGGCCGCGGATCTTGGCTTTGACGGCTATCCGCAGCTGCAGAAAGCGCTGGGACGAGAGCTTGCCGCCGCGGCTTTAGGAGCCCGCGGAAAATCCGAAAAACCGCCGGAGGC
Organism: uncultured Lachnospiraceae bacterium; assembly: GCA_905235435.1. Lineage (GTDB taxonomy): Bacteria > Bacillota > Clostridia > Lachnospirales > Lachnospiraceae > CAMOKZ01. The sequence goes on along the minus strand of CAJOLD010000072.1, from coordinate 6,639 downwards.
GCTAGCGGAAGCGCCGGGAGACGCAGCCTCCGCGAACATGCTTCAGTATACGCTCCTGGCGGACGCGCAGAGGATCAGGGATACCCTGGAGAGCGTCGACCCGCAGGCTTTTTCTCTGGCGCTGGAGCTTCTTGATTCCGCCAGGCGGATCTATCTGATCGGCCTTCGGGAGAGCGCCGTGCTCGCGCGCATGATGAACCGTTACCTGCGGCTGATCTACGATGACGTGATCCTTCTGGACGGGGGCGCGGAGAACGACCTGCTCGAACAGGCCGGCAGGATCGGGATGTGATCTTTGCCTGCAGCTTCCCGAGGTATTCCATCCGCACGCTCAAGGTGCTGGAATTTGCGTCCTCCAGGTCCGCGGGGATCATTACGCTGACTAACGACATCCATTCCCCGGTGAACCTGTATTCCTCCTGCAGCCTGACCGCAGTCTGCGGGATGGGATCCTTTATGGAATCGATGACGGCGCCGCTCAGCCTGATCAACGCGATCGTCTGCGCGCTCGCCGAAAGGCACAGGGACGAGGTCCTCTCCACGATGCGGACGATCGAGGCGGCAGCCGGAGAGCACCAGATGATCGGTAACGAGGATATGGATTATTTTGAGGGCAGCGTAGAGCTTCGGCCCTTCGGCCCCTCCCGGGAAGGAGGAGGGCTGTGAGCGCCCATCGCCGTGTCGTCGTCATCGGCGGAGGCGCGGCAGGCATGATGGCCGCCGTCTTTGCGTCGGAGGCCGGGGCCGGGACGGAGCTCTTTGAAAAGAACGAAAAGCTCGGGAAAAAACTGTATATCACCGGAAAAGGGCGCTGTAATTTCACGAATGCCTGTCCGAAGGAGGAGCTCCTTCAGAATGTCAGCACGAACGCGAAATTCCTTTACAGCGCTTTTGAACGCTTCTCCAATGAGGACGCGGTGCGTTTCTTTGAGGACGGGGGCCTCGCCGTTAAGACGGAGAGGGGAGGAAGAGTTTTCCCCGCTTCGGACAGAGCCTCCGATGTGACGGCCGTTCTGGCGCGGAAACTGAAGCAGAATGGAGTAAAAGTACACCTCGAAAGAAAGGTGAAGAAGCTTTTGATCACGAACGATCCGGAGAAGGGGCCGCGCGCCGCGGGGATCGAGCTGTCTGACGGGACAAAGGTCAGCGCGGACGCCGTGATCGCAGCGACCGGCGGGCTGTCCTATCCCTCCACCGGAAGCGACGGGGACGGCTACCGCTTTGCGGAGGAAGCCGGCATTAAAGTGACGCCGCAATATCCGTCCCTGGTGCCGATGGTCACGCTCGAGGAGGATGCCCGGCAGATGCAGGGGCTCTCCCTTAAAAATGTGAGTATCCGCATACAGGACGGGAAAAAGGTGCTGTATGAAGGCTTCGGTGAGATGATGTTCACGCATTTCGGTGTGACAGGACCTCTCATCCTCACGGCTTCCAGCCTCATCCGCAAGCCGTGGAAGCATGAGCGCCTTTCCATGAAGATCGACCTGAAGCCCGCGCTCACCCCTGAGATGCTGGACGCGCGGCTGCTGAGAGATTTCGGGGAGGCGAGCAACCGTCAGCTGCAGAACGCCCTCGGCGGACTGCTTCCCGCCAAAATGATCCCCGTGATCATCGCGAGAAGCGGGATCCCTCCGGAGAAACCCGTGCACGATATCTCCAGGGAGGAGCGGAGAAGGCTGCTGGAGCTTCTGAAGGGCCTGCCCTTTACCCTGACGGGCATGCGCGGATTTGAGGAAGCAATCATTACAAACGGCGGCGTATCGGTCCGCGGGATCGTTCCGCAGACGATGGAATCCAAGGATGTGCGCGGCCTTTATTTTGCCGGTGAGGTGCTGGACGTAGATGCCCAGACAGGCGGTTTCAACCTGCAGATCGCCTGGTCGACCGGCTGCGCGGCGGGCATTGCCGCGGCGAGCGCAGAGAATGAACAGTAAAAGTGACAGATCGGGAGGTAAAAATGGGATTTGCGATAGCGATCGACGGACCGGCCGGCGCCGGCAAGAGCACCATTGCGAAGGCAGTTGCCGAGAAGATGGATTTTAAATATATCGATACGGGAGCGATGTACAGGACGATCGCGCTCGGCCTGATGCGCGCGGGCACCGACTGCTCCGACAGCGCAGCGCTTGAGGCGGCCCTTGCGGATTTAGAACCCGGCGTCGATTATTTCGGCGGCGAGCAGCAGATGTTCCTGAACGGGGAGAATGTGACAGAACTGATCCGGACGCCCGAGGTGAGCCAGATGGCCAGCATCTCTTCGGCGAGCCCGCTGGTCCGCAATAAGCTCCTCAAGCTGCAGAGAGACCTCGCTTCGTCGAGAAGAGTGATCATGGACGGCCGCGACATCGGCACCCTCATCCTTCCGGATGCCCAGCTCAAGATCTATCTTACAGCCAGCATCGACGCGAGAGCAAAGCGGCGGCTCATTGATCTTCAGGCGCAGGGCATGGAATGTCCGGTGGAGGAGATCCGCGCCCAGATCGCGGAGCGCGACTACCGCGATATGCACCGCGAGACGGCACCGCTTCGGAAAGCGGACGACGCCGTCGAGGTCGACACCTCTGACATGACGATCGACGAAGTCGTCGAAACGATCAGCGCGCTCGCGCGGGAGCGCCTGCAGGAAGCGGAGGCCTGAAGGATGGCAAGGGAAGTGATCGTCGCGAAGTCGGCCGGTTTCTGCTTCGGCGTAAGGCGCGCGGTCGACACGGTCTATGAGGAGGCGGAGCGCGGGGAGGGTCCCGTATACACCTACGGTCCGATCATCCACAACGAGGAGGTCGTCAGAGACCTGGAGGCGAAGGGTGTAAAAGTCCTTGGCGGCAGGGAAGAGCTTTCGGCCTTAAACGGCGGGACCGTGATCATCCGCTCCCACGGCGTGGAGAGAGCCGTTTACGAGGAGGCGGAGCGGAGGGGCCTTCGGATCGTCGACGCGACCTGCCCCTTTGTGAAAAAGATCCACCGGATCGTGGAGGAGCAGAGCCTGAAAGGAAAGGATATCCTGATCATCGGAGACCCGGATCATCCGGAGGTGCAGGGCATCCGGGGCTGGGCGCGCGGGCCGGTGAGCGTCCTTTCGACGGAGGAGGAGGCGTACGCGTTCGCCAAAGAACAAAAAAGCGCGCTCTGCATCGTCTCACAGACCACATTTAATCTTGATAAATTTAATAAACTTGTTGAAATTATCAAAGGTTTGATGTATGATAAATCCGATATTGTCAATACTATATGTAATGCAACGGAAGAAAGGCAAACAGAGGCAAGGGCGATCGCCAAAAGAGCGGACGCCATGATAGTCATTGGAGGAAAACACAGCTCCAACACGCAGAAACTTTATGAGATCTGCGCGCAGGAGTGCGTGAACACTTTCTATATACAATCACTCGCTGATCTGGAACTTCGGTTCTTGCCATCCATGGGTTGCGTAGGTATTACAGCAGGGGCGTCCACCCCAAATAATCTTATCGAGGAGGTTTCAAAACAATGTCAGAAATGAGTTTTGAACAGATGCTGGACGAAACATTCAAGACTATTCACAACGGGGATATAGTCGAAGGCACTGTTATCGATGTCAAGGAGGACGAGATCATCCTTAATATCGGCTACAAGGCTGACGGCATCATCACCAGAAGTGAGTACACGAATGAGCCGAATGCAGATCTCCGTGAGCTGGTCCATGTGGATGACAAACTCGAGGCGAAGGTACTTAAGGTTAACGACGGCGACGGCCAGGTCCTTCTTACCTACAAGAGACTTGCCGCTGAAAAAGGCAACAAGAGACTGGAAGAAGCTTTCAACGAGCACGAAGTTCTGCATGCGACTGTAGTAAAGGTCCTCACGGGCGGACTGAGTGTCGTTGTCGAAGAGGCGCGCGTATTTATCCCCGCAAGCCTTGTGTCCGATACATACGAGAAGAATCTCGAGAAGTATGCCGGCCAGGAGATCGAATTCGTCATCACCGAGTTCAATCCGAGAAGAAGACGCATCATCGGCGACCGCAAGCAGCTGCTTGTTGCCCGCAAGGCAGAGCAGAAGGCTGAGCTGTTCGCGCGCATCCAGGAAGGCGATGTCGTTACCGGCGTAGTCAAGAACGTTACCGATTTCGGCGCGTTCATCGATCTGGGCGGAGCTGACGGCCTGCTTCACATCTCCGAGATGTCCTGGGGCCATGTAGACAGCCCGAAGAAGCTGTTCAAGGTCGGCGAGGAAGTCACCGTCCTCATTAAGTCCATCCAGGGCGAGAAGATCGCTCTCAGCCTGAAATTCCCGGAGCAGAATCCGTGGCTGAACGCAGCGGATAAGTTCGCGAAGGGCAACATCGTAACAGGCCGCGTCGCCCGTATGACCGATTTCGGTGCATTCATCGAGCTTGAGCCCGGCGTAGACGCTCTGCTTCATGTTTCCCAGATCTCTCATGAGCATGTCAACAAGCCCTCTGACGTTCTGTCTGTCGGCGAGATCATTACGGCTGAAGTCGTTGATTTCAATGAGGAAGGCAGAAAGATCAGCCTGAGCATGAAGGCTCTTGAGTCCCGCGATGCGCAGCCGGTCGAAGAGGAAGTTTACGAAGAGTACGCTGAGGAAGCTGTAGAAGAAGCTGTCGAAGAGATCGCTGAAGAAGCAGTCGAAGAGGTTGCTGAAGAAGTGGTCGAAGAAGCAGTTGAAGAAGCAGTCGAAGAGGCAGTTGAAGAAGCTGTCGAAGAGGCAGTTGAAGAAGCAGTCGAAGAAGTTGCTGAAGAAGCTGCTCCCGAAGAGTGATCTTCACTTTGAATTTGATCTGAACAAAAAGGAAGGCTGCCGCGAGAGCGGCAGCCTTTTTCTAATCTATCAGAACCCTTATTTGAATGCGGAGACAACGGCCGCGCAGACATACCTGCGAAGACTCTCCGGATCGTTTAAAAATGCTTCATCCAGAGGGATCCAGTTCTCCTTGTCTTTATAGCTTCTGCGCATCGCGCGGGAAAGACCCCGGTCCGTCTGCGGGATGAACCTTCCGCTGCGGCGGATATAGCAGGTCTCCCGGGTGGCGGGAACGCGGCGGTCCCTGTCGACAAACTGTGCTACGCTTTTATGGATGGCTTCATCTTCGAAGGGAAGATACCAGTAATCCTTATAGTCCGCAAAGAAGTAAAGGAGCGTGCCCTCATAAACGGGTACGCGCAGAAGGCCGCTATTTTCTGAAAGAATGAGCGCGGAGGAATCCTCTGCCTGCGGCAAAGTGGCGCGCACCGGGGCGGGAACGGGGAGCGGCAGCTCGAAGGAAAGCTCCAGGTCGACGCCGTTTTCAGATACGCTGATGTCCGCGCTGCCGGGATCTCCCTTTGCGGCTTTGTCCAGAAGGCTAAGATAGCTCTGCATCGGCGTGATCTTTAAGGTCCCTTCCACGTCCTCGCGGTTGTGGAGAAGAAGAAGCTCCCGGAGAGACGGATCGCCGTTTCCGCAGAAGCTGCGGTAGACCCCGATGAGCTTCCCGCCGTCATAGCGGTCCTCGCGGCGAAGACGCAGAAAGTGTTCGATATCGGTCAGCTTCATATGCTCCATTCCGAGGAGTCCCTTCAGGTTTCGGAAGGACCTGAAGAGATCTACGGAATCACGTCCTTCAAACGGGGACGAAATGCCGTACCGGTCATATTTTTCATTCATGTAGGGAATATCGAAGCGGTCCCCGTTAAAGTGAACGAAGACGGCATCCTCCGGCAGAGAATCCCGGAAAGCGCGGAGAAGCTCGGCTTCCTCCTGCGGCTTTTCGGAGAGCCACTGGGTGAGCTTCCAGAGGGATGTGCCTGCAGCGTCCCCTGCTGCCGGCCGGACGTCCGGAGAGACCCTTACCGCGGCGCCGATCAGATAAAGGTGGGAAGAGGCGGCCCGAAAACCGGTCGTCTCAATATCAAAAATGACACATTTTCCCGGGTCCGCGCCTGCGGCGCGAAGATAGCTGTCTGTAAATGAAAATGTCTTTTCCTCTGTGATCATGGGCACCTCCGCATAGAAATCACACCAGCCGGAGCGTGTTCCCGGGATTAGACAGTGTGAGACCGGACACCTCCGATACGGATCGCTCCGCACTCCTCCCGGAACTGGTGTGATATGAGTATTATAATCCCCGGGACCTTCCCGGGCAATACCGATATGGAGGCAGAAACGATGAATAAGGATGAGATCCTTGTCTGCTACGGGACACATTACAGGGAGATGACGAAGCATCTCCTGAAAGAGGCCGGCCTTTCCGGCATGATCCCGTCCCGCAATACAAAGATCGGCATCAAGCCGAACCTCGTGGCGCAGATCTCTCCGGAGGACGGCGCGACGACGCATCCCGAGGTGGTCGGAGCCATCCTGGAATATCTTCAGGAAGAGGGATTTGAAGATCTTGTCGTCCTCGAGAGCTCCTTTGTGGGCGACAGCACCGCGCTCGCCATGAAGTTCTGCGGCTATGACCGGATGCTTGACGCGCTTGGCGTCCCGTTCTGGGATCTTCAGAAGGACCGCGGGATCGCAAGAGACTGCGGGGGCATGGAGATTCAGGTCTGCAGCCGCGTAAAAGAGATCGGGTTTCTGATCAACGTCCCTGTCCTTAAAGGGCACTGCCAGACCAGGATGACCTGCGCGATCAAAAAATATTGTCAAGAAAGACCAAAA
>CAJOLD010000071.1 GCA_905235435.1 uncultured Lachnospiraceae bacterium | reverse complement strand
ATCTCCGACATAGAAGCTTCTCGACATGCTTCCGCTGTAGCGCTCCCTGCGGATGACTTTGCCCTCTTTCTCTTCGGTCTCGTCCACGGTCTTAGCCGCCTTGATGGTCAGATACCCGTCAGAAAGGTCAAGGGAGAGGTCTTCCTTCTGATAGCCCGGAAGCTCTACTTCCACTTCATATCCGTCCTCCAGCTCCTTTACATCCGTCTTCATCAGACCGGACGCGGACTTTCTGTAAGCCGGTGTCCTCTTTCCGAACACCGCATCCTCAAAACCGTCAAACCAGTCATCCATTAAGTTTTCTCCAAAAATACCCGGTACATACATCATCATCTATTCCTCCTTTTTTTCTGTCCGGGCAAAGCCCGGGCGGGATGTGCGTTTGTTCTTTTCGGAAGATCTCTGTTCTCCTTCCGATGATCCTGTTATAGCACACTTGTTAGCACTCGTCAATAGTGAGTGCTAACAATTTTGTGAACTTTTTGTGTCCTTCCCATTTCACGCCGATTGTCGTATGATTGCTAGTGAAAGTCATTCACTGACATTTTTATTATTCTGAAAGGCGGACATCTTTATGCATCAGCTGATCGATCTGTTTCTTACGTTTGCACGTGTCGGTGTCCTTACCTTCGGCGGCGGCTATGCCATGCTTCCCATCCTTACCCGGGAGGTCGTGGATAATAAGCACTGGGCCACGGAGGAGGATGTCATGGATTATTACGCTGTCGGCCAGTGCACGCCCGGCGTCATTGCCGTAAACACCGCGACTTTTGTGGGCTATAAGGTGGCCGGCCCTGCAGGCGGGATCTTCGCGACACTCGGTGAGGTGTTCCCCTCCATCTGCATCATTTCGGTCATCGCCGCGTTTATCAGCGGTTTCGCGGAAAAACCGGTCGTACGGAATGCGTTCGCCGGGATCCGGGTCTGCGTCTGCGTGCTGATCCTGCAGGCCGTGCTGAAGCTCATTAAAAAAGCCGTCGTGGATATCCCGACGGCTGTGATCTATATCGTTATTCTCTTGCTCTCGCTCCTGTTCGATCTCTCCCCGGCACTCTATGTCCTTGCGGCAGGTGCCGCCGGGATCGCGCTGACGCTGGTGCAGAGCCGCAGAGCAGTGAAAGGAGGAAGCGCGAAATGATCTTCCTCCGTCTGTTCTATGAGTTTTTCAAGACCGGTCTCTTCGCCGTCGGCGGAGGGCTTGCGACCCTTCCCTTCCTGAGCGATATGGCGCAGAAGACCGGATGGTTCACCCAGGCGGAGCTGGCGGATATGATCGCCGTCTCCGAATCCACACCGGGACCGATCGGCGTCAACATGGCGACCTTTGCGGGCTTTAAGTGCGCGGGCGTGCCCGGGGGCATCATCGCCACCCTGGGGCTGATCACCCCTTCGATCATCATCATCCTGCTGATCGCAAAGTTCCTTGCCTCCTTCAGCGAGAGCATTTATGTGAAGGGCGCCTTCTACGGGCTTCGCCCGGCCTCCGTCGCCATGATCACCGCGGCGGGCTTTCTGGTCGTGCGTCTGGCGCTTCTGGACACGGCGGCCTGCGCGGCTTCTCACAGCATCCTTCAGCTCTTCCGCTGGAAGGAGCTTCTCCTCGCCGTCGTCCTGTATTTCGCGATGCGAAAGAGCAAGCTGCATCCCATCCTGTTTATCGCTGCTTCGATGGTGGCCGGCATCCTCTTTCACATGGGAGGCGTGTGAGCCCGAACGCTGATATGGATCATTCTCCGGAGAGGATCTTCAGGACGTCCCGCACCGTGCGGACGCCCTCCAGGCGGATCCCCTCCGCTTTTTCTATGTTTTTGATCCCGGACGCCGGCATGATCACCCGCTCATAGCCGAGCTTTTTGGCCTCCAGGACCCGCTGCCCGGCCATGCTGACAGGCCGCACTTCGCCGCTGAGGCCGATCTCGCCGAACACCACCGTCTTCTCATCGATCAGGATGTCCCGGTAACTGGAGATCAGCGCGATCACGATCCCCAGGTCCACGGCCGGCTCGCGCATGCGGATGCCGCCCGCGATATTGACGTACACGTCCTGCGCCGAGAGGCGCATGCCCAGTCTTTTCTCCAGCACCGCCAGCAGCAGATTGATGCGGTTTAAGTCGGCGCCGTCGGCAGTCCTTCGCGGATAGGCCAGCGGGCTTGGGGTCACGAGCGCCTGCACCTCCACCAGGATGGGCCTCGTGCCCTCCATGGAGCAGGCGACGACCGATCCGGAGGCGTTCTCGGGCCTCCCCTCCAGCATATACTCCGAAGGGTTCGCGACCTCGCGCAGCCCGTCATTGCGCATTTCAAATACGCCGATCTCGTTCGTCGCGCCGAAGCGGTTCTTGACGCCGCGCAGGATGCGGTAGGACGCGTACCGGTCCCCCTCGAAATAGAGGACCGTGTCCACCATGTGCTCCAGCACGCGCGGCCCGGCCACGACGCCCTCCTTGGTCACATGTCCGACGATAAAGATGATCACGCCCATCCCCTTCGCGATCTGCATCAGGACCGACGTGCTCTCCCTCACCTGGGATACACTGCCCGGCGCGGAGCTGACCTGCTCATTGTACATGGTCTGGATGGAGTCGATGACGACCACGTCCGGCTTTGCCGTCCCGATCGCCTCCCGGATGTCCTCCAGGTTCGTCTCGCACAGCAGGAGCAGCCGGTCCGTAAAGTCTCCCATCCGGTTCGCGCGCAGCTTGATCTGCTGCATGGATTCCTCGCCGGAGACATAGAGGACCGTCTTCGACTCCTCCGTCAGGTTCCGGCAGACCTGCAGCAGAAGCGTGGATTTGCCGATGCCGGGATCTCCGCCGACGAGGATGAGCGAGCCGCCCACAAGGCCGCCGCCGAGCACCCTGTCCAGCTCATTGAACCCGGTGGGGATGCGGACGCTCTCGTCCGTGCTGATCCGGGAGAGCTCCTGGGGACGGGCCGCCTCGCGGCGCGTCCTTCCTGCCCCCTGGCTCTTTGATCCGGCAGCGGGGCGCACGGGCTCCTCCGCGAAGGTATTCCACTCGCGGCAGGCCGGGCACTGCCCCATCCATTTTGCGCTCTCATAACCGCAGTTCTGGCAGAAATACTGCGTCGTCCTGCTCTTAGCCATCTGTTCTACCCCCGGTAAATACGATCTTTCCGTCACGCACACCGGCGCTCACCTTCGTCCCGGGCGCAAGCCTTCCGGCAAGGATCTCCTCGGAGAGAGGATCCTCCAGGAGGCGCTGCACGGCGCGGCGCAGCGGACGGGCTCCGTACTTCTCGTCATAGCCCTGCTCCGCGAGGAGCGCCTTTGCCTGCGGGGTGACGCGCAGTGTGATCTGCATCTGCTCTTTGCAGCGCTCCGCGAGCTCCCTTGTCATGAGCGTCACGATACTGCCGATCTCCTCCTTCGAAAGCTGATGGAAGACGATCGTCTCGTCGATCCTGTTGAGGAATTCCGGCCTGAAGATCCTTCTGATCTCGTCCGTCACGCGGCTCTTCATCGCCTCGTAATCCTTCTGCGCGTCGTTGCCGGCGCCGAAGCCGAGGCTCCGCGAGGATACGATGGACTGTGCCCCCGCGTTGGAGGTCATGATCAGGATCGTATTCTTAAAGTCTACCTTCCGCCCCTGGGCGTCGGTGATATGCCCCTCGTCGAGGACCTGGAGAAGGATGTTGAAGACGTCCGGATGCGCCTTTTCTATCTCGTCAAAAAGGATGACCGAGTAAGGATGGCGGCGGACCTTCTCGGAGAACTGCCCGCCCTCCTCGTAGCCGACGTAGCCGGGCGGCGAGCCGACCAGCTTCGAGACACTGTGCTTTTCCATATATTCGGACATATCCACGCGGATCATGGCCTGCTCGCTGCCGAACACGGCCTCCGCGACCGCCTTGGACAGCTCCGTCTTGCCCACGCCCGTAGGTCCGAGGAACAAAAACGACCCGATGGGGCGCCGCGGATCCTTCAGCCCGGCGCGGCCGCGCTTTACGGCCCTTGCCACCGCTTCCACGGCTTCATCCTGTCCGATCACGCGCTTATGCAGGGTCTTTTCCAGTCCCAGCAGGCGCTTTCCCTCCTCCATCGCGACCCGGGAGGCGGGAATACCGGTCCACTCCGAGACGGTCTGCGCCACGTCAGCCTCCGTCATGACCACCGGCGCTTCGCCGCGGCTGCTCTTCCTGCGGCTTCGCTTCTCCTCCTGCTCACGCAGCCCGGAGAGGCTCTCATAGAGCTCCCTGGCCTGGTCCATGGCGCCGGCGCGGATGCAGTCCTTCACCTGTGCCTCCAGTTCCCTGGCGAGCTCTCTTTCTTCCTCCTGGCGCTTCGAGGTCTTAAACCGGCCCAGCCTGCACCTTGCGGCGGTCTCGTCCATCACGTCGATCGCCTTGTCCGGGAGAAACCGGTCACTGATATACCGCGCCGAGAGGTCCACGGAAGCTTCCACCGCCTCGTCCGTAATGGTCAGTCCGTGGTGTTCCTCAAAGGAAGGCCGGAGGCCCCTGAGGATCTCCAGCGTCTCCTCCCTCGTCGGTTCCTCGACCATGACGGGCTGGAACCTGCGCTCGAGGGCCGGATCCTTTTCAATGTGCTTCCTGTATTCATCCACCGTCGTCGCGCCGATCACCTGCAGCTCTCCCCGGGACAGGAAGGGCTTCATGATATTGGCCGCATCCAGGGCGCCTTCGGCGCCGCCCGCGCCGATGATCGTGTGGATCTCGTCGATAAACAGCAGCGTATCCCGGCTCTGCGACGCCTCGTTCAGGATCTTGCGGATCCTCTCCTCGAACTCGCCGCGGTACTTGGTGCCGGCGACCATTCCCGCCATGTCGAGCGAGACGACGCGTTTGCCCGCAAGGAGCGGCGGCACGTTCCCCTCGGCGATCCGCTGCGAGAGTCCTTCCACGATGGCCGTCTTGCCGACGCCCGGCTCCCCGATCAGGCAGGGATTATTTTTTGTCTTCCGGCAGAGGATCTGCATGATCCGGCGGGTCTGCTCCTCCCTGCCGATGATGGGATCCAGCCTCCCCTCCGCGGCCTGCGCGGTGAGGTCCCGGCTGAACTGGTCGAGGGTCGATGAGGCGGCCCCCGCGTCCGTGCCGGTGCGGATGTTGCGCATCAGGTCTCTGGAGCGCTCGTCCGCGATCCCCATGATGTCCATGAGTGTCTCGTAGATCTTCTGCAGGTCCGCGTTCATCGTATGCAGCAGCCTTGCCGCCACGCACTCCACGTCCTTCAGAATGGCAAGAAGGATATGCTCCGTCCCGGCTTTGGCGGTCTCATAGAGCTTCGCCTCCTCGAAGGCGTCCCGGAGGATGTCCTCCGCCCTGGGCGTATAGCCCTCCTCCTTCGCGAAGACATAGCCGCCGGTCTCCGCGATCAGATCCTCCATCTTCTCCAGAAGGTCCTCCCGTGTGATCCCGCACCTGCGCAGGACGACGCCGGCCGTTCCCTTCTCTTCCGTCACGAGCCCGAGCAGAAGATGCTCCGAGCCCACATAGCTGTGTCCGTTGCGCGCCGCCTCACGCTCCGCGATCCGAAGGACCTGCGCGGCGCTGTCGGTAAATCCGTCATACATTCGGGTCTTCCTCCTGTGCCTGCTCATACTCCTCGTAGACCTCGTCGATCAGCGCGTAAAGATCCTCGCGCGGGATCTTCCGGCAGTGCGCGCGGGCCAGCTCCACACGCATATTATCCCGGATCTGGGAGAGAGCCCTCTCCTTGTCAAGGTCCAGCGAGACCACGGCGCCCCTGCGCCTGTCGATCGTCACGAAGCCCTCCTGCCGCAGGACCGTGTACGCTTTGTTGACCGTATGCATGTTGATGCCGACATCGTCCGCCAGCTGCCGCACCGAGGGCAGGGAATCGCCTTCCCTGAGGGCGCTGGTCGCGATGGAAAATATGATCTGATTGCGAAGCTGCATATAGATCGCTTCGTCACTCTGGAAATCGATCTGGATGACCACGGATGTTCCCTCCTTCATTTCTGTATTGTGCCACACAAACTATAACAAATACCGCCCGCGCTGTCAACCGGCGCCGCCCCCCCCGGGCGGGACGCGCAGTCACGAAAAAGGCGCGCCGCCCGGCCCCGAAGGCCGGCGCGGCGCGCCGTATATTCTCTTATATGGTCTTCAGACGGTCATTAAAGATCGATCATATCGATCTCAACGCCGCCGGCATTGCCGCTGCCCGGGCCTTTACCGCCGCGTCCGGACTTCTTGGAAGCCTTCTGCGCGGGAGCCTGCTCCTGCGGCTGCTGGGCCTGCGGCTGAGGCTGAGGCTGCTCGGCCGGTGCCTGCGGCTGCTCGGCCTGTGCCTGTTGCTGCGGTGCCTGCGGCTGCGGTGCCGGTGTTTCCGGAGCGCTTTCATCCGCCCTGCCGGATCCAGTCATGGTC
>CAJOLD010000070.1 GCA_905235435.1 uncultured Lachnospiraceae bacterium | reverse complement strand
GTGAACGGCGGCCCCAGAGGGGATCTGCTCGTGGAAGTCTCGGTGGGGACGAGCCCGAAGTTCGCCCGCCAGGATATGGATCTGTTCTCCACGGTCTCGATCAGCATGGTCCAGGCAGCGCTCGGCTGCGAAATTGTTGTGAATACCGTGGACGGGGACGTGGTCACGTCCATCCGCCCGGGAACGCAGAGCGGCACCAGGATCCGTCTGCGCGGAAAGGGCGTTCCGGACATCCGCAACGCTTCGTCCCGCGGGGATCACTATGTGACTGTGGTCGTTGACATTCCCACTAAGCTGAGCGCGGAGGCAAAGGAGGCGCTCCGCGCCTATGACGCCCTCTCGGGGGATTCCCTCGCGAAGGCGGCTGCCGCGGTGGAAAAGAAGACCGCAAAGTCCGCAGAAGGCGGGGACGGCGATGATAAGGAAAAGCACGGCAAGAAGAAGGGCTTTTTCGACAAATTCAGGGACAAGGATAAAAACGGTACGGAAGAGTAGACCGGCATACAGGCATAAAACAGGGGAAGACGCCCAAACGGCGTCTTCCCTTTTTGCGTGGTTCGCTTTTCTTTTCTGTTACATCTGATCGTCCTCGGGGATATCCGCGGTGTAGATCGTGCGCTTCCTCGCCATGATATCGCTCTCGAGGTATTCGTCGTAGGTCGTGATCTTGTCGATCAGCTTTCCGTCGGGAAGGATCTCCATGATCCGGTTCGCGGTGGTCTGTACGATCTGGTGGTCCCTGGACGAGAAGATCATGACGCCCGGGAATTTGATCATGCCGTTGTTCAGCGCCGTGATGGACTCCATGTCCAGATGGTTCGTCGGCTCGTCAAAGAGCAGGACGTTGGCGCCGGAGATCATCATTTTTGAGAACATGCAGCGGACCTTTTCGCCTCCGGAGAGGACCTTTACCTTCTTGTCGCCGTCATCCCCGGCAAAGAGCATGCGGCCGAGGAAGCCGCGGACGTACGTCTGGTCCTTGATCTCGGAGTACTGCGTGAGCCACTCCGCGATGGTCAGGTCGTTTAAGAATTCCCCGGAGTAATCCTTCGGGAAGTAGGCCCGGGAGGTCGTCACGCCCCACTTGAAGAAGCTTCCCTCGTCGGGCTCCTCCTCCTCCATGAGGATCTTGAAGAGCATGGTCTTTGCCTGCTCGTTGCCGCCCACCAGGGCGATCTTGTCGTCGTGCCCGAGGGTGAAGGTGAGGTCGTCCAGGATCTTCACGCCGTTCACGGTCTTGGAGAGGTGTTCGACCATCAGCACTTCGTTGCCGATCGTGCGTTCCGGACGGAAATCGATGTAGGGATACTTGCGGCTGGAGGGACGGATGTCATCCAGCTCGATCTTTTCAAGGGCGCGCTTCCTGGAGGTCGCCTGCTTGGACTTGGAGGCGTTTGCCGAGAACCTGCGGATGAACTCCTGCAGCTCCTTGATCTTTTCCTCCTTCTTGCGGTTCGCTTCCTTCATCTGGCGGATCATCAGCTGGCTCGACTCATACCAGAAATCGTAGTTGCCGGCGTAGAGCTGGATCTTTCCGTAGTCGATGTCCGCGATGTACGTGCAGACCTTGTTCAGGAAATAGCGGTCGTGGGAGACGACGATCACGGTATTGTCGAAGTTGATGAGCCATTCCTCCAGCCAGGCGATGGCGTCGAGATCCAGATGGTTCGTCGGCTCGTCCATCAGAAGGATGTCCGGGTTTCCGAAGAGCGCCCGCGCGAGCAGGACCTTGACCTTCTCGTTGCCGTTTAAGGTCCCCATGACCGCGTAGTGAAGATCCTCCTCGATGCCGAGGCCGTTCAGCAGGGACGCCGCGTCGGACTCCGCCTCCCAGCCGTTCATGTCCGCGAACTCCGCCTCGAGCTCGCTGGCCCGGATGCCGTCCTCATCGGAGAAATCCGGCTTTGCGTAAAGGGCGTCCTTCTCCTGCATGATATCGTACAGGCGCTGGTTGCCCATGATGACCGTGTCGAGTACGGTCTGGTCGTCATATTTGAAATGGTCCTGCTCCAGGACCGACATGCGCTGGCCGGGTGTCACGATGACGGTGCCCGTTGTGGTCTCGAGCTCCCCGGAGAGGATCCGCAGGAAGGTCGACTTCCCGGCGCCGTTCGCGCCGATCAGGCCGTAGCAGTTTCCTTCCGTAAATTTAATGTTGACATCCTCAAAGAGGGCTTTCTTACCGAAACGCAGAGATACGTTGCTGGCAGTGATCATAAAATAAGCCTCCCGCAGCCGGCGGCGCCGGCCTTCTGTTGCGTATATTCCGTATGTGTACCTTATACATTTTACAAAAAACCGCTGAAAATGCAAGGAGAAAAAGAGAGGAAGGAGAGGGGAAGGCCCCGGAGGGCTGTACGGAGAAAAAAACAAGAATTTAAATGAAATTACTAAGAAGCAAAATAGACATGATGAAATTGTTGTGCTACAATGTCAGTATCTGATTTTGCGTATAGCGATATCCGCGAAATACAGCAGGCGATGGCTGCAAGACGGCCTTCAGAGAAAATAAGGAGGAAAAAGTAGAATGGCAAGAAAAATGAAAACCATGGATGGTAATCATGCGGCTGCTTATGCTTCGTATGCATTTACCGATGTGGCTGCGATCTACCCCATCACTCCGTCTTCCGTAATGGCGGAAGCAACCGATGAGTGGGCGACGCAGGGAAGAACCAACATCTTCGGTCAGAAAGTCCAGATCACCGAGATGCAGTCCGAGGCGGGCGCGGCAGGTACCGTACACGGTTCCCTTTCCGCAGGTGCTCTGACGACGACTTATACCGCATCCCAGGGCCTGCTTCTGATGATCCCGAACCTTTATAAGGTAGCCGGTGAAAGGCTTCCGGGCGTATTCAACGTATCCGCCCGCGCGATCGCCAGCCATGCGCTCTCTATTTTCGGAGATCATTCTGACGTTCTTGCATGTCGTCAGACCGGCGCCTGCATGCTCTGCGAATCCAGCGTACAGGAAGTTATGGACCTGACCCCGGTGGCACATCTTGCCGCTATCAAGGGACGCCTTCCGTTCATCAACTTCTTCGACGGTTTCCGTACCTCCCATGAGATCCAGAAGATCGAGCAGTGGGATTACGAAGATCTGAAAGAGATGTACGATTTCGATGCTCTGCAGGCATGGAGAGATCAGACTCTGAATCCGAACCATCCCTGCCAGAGAGGTTCCGCGCAGAACCCGGATATCTTCTTCCAGGCACGTGAGGCCTGCAACCCGTTCTATGATGAGATGCCCGGCATCGTTCAGATGTACATGGACAAGGTCAACGAGAAGATCGGCACGGATTACAAGCTCTTCAACTACTACGGAGCTCCGGATGCTGAGCGCGTGATCGTTGCCATGGGTTCCGTCTGCGATACCATCGAAGAGACCATCGATTACCTTGTCGCCAAGGGCGAGAAGGTCGGCGTTGTCAAGGTCCGCCTGTACAGACCGTTCTATGCACCGGCCCTCATCGATGTCATCCCGGATACCGTTAAGGTCATCACCGTCCTCGACAGGACGAAAGAGCCCGGCGCCATGGGCGAGCCGCTCTACCTCGATGTCGTTGCCGCTCTCAAGGGCAGCAAGTTCGACGGCGTAGAGATCCTTACCGGCCGCTACGGCCTTGGTTCCAAGGACACCACCCCGGCTCAGATCGTTGCTGTTTACGGCAACACCGAGAAGAAGAAATTCACCCTCGGCATCGTGGATGATGTCACGGGTCTTTCCCTCGAGACGGGCGCTCCGCTGGTCACCACTCCGGAAGGCACCATCAACTGCAAGTTCTGGGGCCTCGGCGCGGATGGTACGGTCGGCGCGAACAAGAACTCCATCAAGATCATCGGCGACAACACCGATATGTACGCGCAGGCTTACTTCGATTATGACTCCAAGAAGTCCGGCGGCGTAACGATGTCTCACCTCCGCTTCGGCAAGACGCCCATCAAGTCCACCTACCTGATCCATCAGGCGGATTTCGTGGCCTGCCACAACCCGGCTTACATCCGTAAGTTCAACATGGTGCAGGAGCTGGTCGACGGCGGTACGTTCCTTCTGAACTGCCCGTGGGATGCGGAAGGCATTGAGCAGCATCTTCCGGGACAGGTCAAGAAGTACATCTCCGATCACAAGATCAAATTCTATGTGATCGACGGTATCAAGATCGGCAAGGAGATCGGCCTTGGCGGACGTATCAACACCGTCCTTCAGTCCGCATTCTTCAAGCTTGCGAACATCATCCCCGAGGAGCACGCGATCGAGCTGATGAAGGCCGCCGCGAAGGCTACCTACGGCCGCAAGGGCGACAAGATCGTCCAGATGAACTATGACGCGATCGACGCCGGCGCTCAGCAGGTCGTCGAGATCCAGGTTCCGGCTTCCTGGGCGAACGCGCAGGATGAAGGTCTTGAGTTCAAGCCCGCGACCAAGGGCAATGCCGAAGTCCTCGACTTCGTCAACAACATCCAGCTCAAGGTCAACGCGCAGGAAGGCAATACCCTTCCGGTCTCCGCTTTCACAGAGTATGTGGACGGCACCACGCCCTCCGGTTCTGCTGCTTACGAGAAGCGCGGCATCGCGGTCGATATCCCGGTCTGGAATCCCGAGAATTGTATCCAGTGTAACCGCTGCTCGTATGTATGCCCGCACGCAGTCATCCGTCCCATCGCTCTGACGGAAGAGGAAGCCGCTGCGGCTCCGGAAGTTCTGAAGACGCTTCCGCTTACCGGCATGCCGGAATACAAGTTCGCGATCGCTGTCTCCGCGTATGACTGCACAGGCTGCGGTTCCTGCGCGAATGTCTGCCCGGGCAAGAAGGGCGAGAAGGCTCTGACCATGGCCAGCATGGAAGAGAACGCCGGCACGCAGGCTGGATTTGATTATGCAGTCGAGCTTCCGGAGAAGACAGCTGTTGTTGAAAAGTTCAAAGCCAACACGGTCAAGGGTTCCCAGTTCAAGCAGCCGCTGCTTGAGTTCTCGGGCGCCTGCGGCGGATGCGGCGAGACCCCGTACGCGAAGCTGGTCACCCAGCTGTTCGGTGACAGGATGTACATCGCGAACGCGACGGGCTGCTCCTCCATCTGGGGCAACTCCTCACCGTCTACGCCTTACACCACCAACAAGAAGGGCCAGGGCCCGGCGTGGTCCAACTCCCTGTTCGAAGACGCGGCTGAGTTCGGCTTCGGTATGCTGCTTGCGCAGAGCGCTCTGCGTGACGGCCTGAAGGCTAAGGTCGAAGCTCTTGTCGCTGACGGCAAGAATGAGGATGTCAAGGCTGCCGGCCAGGAATGGCTCGACACCTACGCAAGCGGCGTTCTCAACGGACCTGCTACCGAGAAGCTGGTCGCTGCTCTCGAGGCATGCGGCTGCGATAGCGCTAAGGAGATCCTGAAAGATAAGGATCAGCTCGCCAAGAAGTCCCAGTGGATCTTCGGCGGTGACGGCTGGGCATACGATATCGGCTTCGGCGGTGTCGACCATGTGCTTGCTTCCGGCAAGGATATCAACATCATGGTCTTCGATACCGAGGTTTACTCCAACACCGGCGGACAGTCCTCCAAGGCTACCCAGCCCGGCGCTGTTGCGCAGTTTGCCGCAGCCGGCAAGGAAGTTAAGAAGAAAGACCTTGCTTCCATCGCCATGAGCTATGGTTATGTATATGTAGCACAGATCGCTATGGGTGCTGATTACGCACAGGCCGTCAAGGCGATCGCCGAGGCAGAGGCTTATCCGGGACCGTCCCTGATCATTGCCTACGCTCCCTGCATCAACCACGGTATCAAGAAGGGCATGTCCAAGGCCCAGACCGAGGAAGAGCTTGCAGTTAAGGCCGGTTACTGGCATCTGTTCCGCTACAATCCGGCTCTGAAGGCCGAGGGTCAGGCTGCATTCGCACTTGACTCCAAGGCTCCGACCGGAGACCTCATGGAGTTCCTGGACGGCGAGGTCCGTTACAACTCCCTGAAGAGAGCAAATCCGGAGAGGGCTGCGATGCTGTTCGAGCGCAACGCGCAGTTCAACAAGGAAAGGTACGAGTACCTGAACAAACTGATCACGCTTTACGGAGCAGAGGAGTAAGCCGCACACGCAGCGGATCCATCTCCGTACGGAATATCAGCGGGAGCGCCGCTTCCGGCCGGGAAACCGGCCGGGGGCGGCGCTCCTTTTTGGCGCGCGCACGCCGGCGCACGTTTCGGTTTGCATTGAACACAGACGTGATGTAGAATAATTAGACAGAAGTGCGGGCAGAGGTGGAGATGGTGAAAGGCAAGCGCAAAAGACACGGCGGCAGAGAACAGAAAAGCGAAGGGCCCCTCGCCTTTTTGGGGGCTGCGGCGGGCATCGCCGGAGCTTTGTTCGTGATCAGCCTGTCTGTCATTATCATCCTGAATCTGCGCCCGCTGTACGTATCGGACATCGGCCGCTTTCAGATCGA
>CAJOLD010000069.1 GCA_905235435.1 uncultured Lachnospiraceae bacterium | reverse complement strand
GGAATACACCAACTATCAGGTAAAGGTATATCTTGAAAAGGAAGATTATACCTATGATGATGGTGAAGGGGGCAGAGAAGATAAACCAGTAATTGAGTATTCGGAAAAGGGCGCGGGCGGTAAAAATGCCTATGTGATCCAGGCAAATACAAAAGATGAATTGGATAGGGAAGTAGAATCTGGTTGGGACAAAACGTGGGAGTACGACCATGATAAGTCTGATCTGGTCATAGAAGAAGGGAAGGACGTTCTCAAGGTATATTATCGCCGTATACTGAATTTCTATGTGTATCATTCTTCCGATAAGACTGTGCAGAAGTTCACCCGCAATAATACAGAGCTGAAATCGGGCGGAAAGTTTGACCTTTGGTCTCAAACCAAAGATGATACTTTATATGGCGGGTATTACACGGCGTATGAAGGAGCAAGTGCTGCCTTTAGGACGAATCCGGAAAGCCTGACGTATAACTCTTCCGGAATAGCGGAAGATACGGGGGGCACTGAATATGACGGAACAAATGTGGTCTGGCAGTGGGCCGATGGCTGTGAAGATTCCGGAAGAGAAATGAAGCCGGAGAACGGTAAAGTATACTATATTAAAGAGGTCCCTGTCGGTTATCTTCGCAACTATTACCACATTACCTATGTGGTCGCCACAGGTAAACTCACAGGCGTTTATCTGATCTCTGCGATAGATGATTTGAATTATGCCGGTGTAAAAATCGCTGTTGCTAAAGAGACCGATGATAAATCCAAAACGCCAACAGTCGTTAAATCCCTGACATTTAAAGGTACCGACGAAAACGGGAGCCCTCATGTTACAAAACTTACCCCCGAAAGTGTATTTGGAAATGGAGAGGGAGGTAAGGGTTATGGTGTTAAAGGCGGCCGCCTGATGTATGCGGCAGTTAATGAGATAATTACCGAAGGCGCAGGCACTTATCTGGTGCTTCCCTACTGGGAAACGAAAGATGGCATTGAAACTCATGGTATTGCTGTCAGTGAAATCACGGTAGAACGCGATGCTCCGACCAAAGACGAAATCAAATGCATAGATGAAATTCTGTAAACGAAGAAATGCTTGAACATGGACCGGCTCATGCCAATAAGGCTGGGCCGGTCTTTGCTGCCCGCCGAGGCCCCTTCTCCTTGACAGCCTCCGCGCGGCAAAGGTATACTGTTTTTAGCGACTTCGGTCTTGTACCGTTTTACCGTATTGATCCGCGAAAGGAGAAGAAAAGTGTTTGCAAATTCACCCTGGGCACTCCTGCCCCCTGTCATCGCCATCGCTCTTGCGCTGATCACGAAGGAGGTTTATTCTTCGCTGTTCATCGGCATTGTCGTAGGCGGCCTGCTCTACGCCAATTTCCATCCGGTAATGGCGATGGAGCACATCTTTGTCGACGGTATGATCGGCCAGCTGACCGATCCCTGGAACATGGGCATCCTGATCTTCCTTGTGGTTTTGGGCAGTATGGTCATGCTGATGAACCGCGCGGGCGGTTCGGCGGCCTTCGGGCGCTGGGCATCGTCCCATGTGAAGACCAAGGTCGGCGCGCAGCTTGCCACCATCGCGCTGGGCGTGCTGATCTTCATCGATGACTATTTCAACTGCCTGACGGTCGGCTCTGTCATGCGCCCCCTGTGCGACAAGCAGAATATCTCCAGGGAAAAACTCGCGTACCTGATCGATGCCACGGCGGCTCCGGTCTGCATCATCGCCCCCATTTCATCCTGGGCGGCGGCGGTGACCGGTTTTGTTGACGGCGCCAACGGCCTGACGCTTTTTGTACGGGCCATCCCCTACAATTTCTATGCGCTGCTGACCATCGCCATGATGCTCACCCTCACCTTCGGCAAGTTTGATTACGGCCCGATGAGGAAGGCGGAGCAGGAGCACATTAAAAAGAAGTTTTCGGATCCCAGGGACGATCTGCCCGATTCCGCCATCACCGGCGCGGAGGATCAGCCCAATCCGCCTGTTTCCGATAAAGGACGCGTCAGCCATCTGGTCGTTCCGATCATTTCGCTCATCATCTGCTGCGTCATCGGCATGATCTACACCGGCGGCTTCTTTGAGGGTGAAAGCTTCATCACCGCGTTCTCCAATTCGGATGCTTCCGTCGGCCTGGTCTACGGATCGGTCGTTGCGCTGCTGATCACCATCATCTACTTCCTGTGCACGCGCGTGCTTGATTTTAAAGAGTGCATGAACGCCATTCCGGAGGGCTTCAAGAGCATGGTTCCCGCCATCCTCATCCTGACCTTCGCGTGGACGCTGAAATCCATGACAGACTCCCTCGGCGCTGCCGGGTATGTCGCCGGCCTCGTCGAACATGTGGCGGGCAACAGTGCTTTCATGAGCCTGCTTCCGGCCTTTGTCTTCCTGATCGGCGTGTTCCTTTCCTTCGCGACCGGAACTTCCTGGGGAACCTTCGGCATCCTCATCCCGATCGTCGTCAGCGTGTTCGGTGCCGACCTGAATAACGAGCTCATGATCATCGCCATCTCCGCCTGCATGGCAGGCGCGGTCTGCGGCGATCACTGCTCGCCCATCTCCGACACCACGATCATGGCCTCCGCGGGCGCTCAGTGCGACCACATCCGCCATGTATCCACGCAGCTGCCATACGCGATGACGGCCGCAGTCGTCTCGCTGATAGCCTACATCCTTGCCGGCTTCATCCGCATCTGGGTGATCAGCCTCGTTCTTGGCCTGGCCATGATGGTCGCTGTGCTGCTGGGGATCCGCGCGCTTACCAAAGAGATTCCGGAGTGACGCGGGAAAGATAAGAACCTATTGAGATTATTCGGAAAGCCCGGAGAGGCGCAGTAAGCCTGCGTCCTCCGGGCTTTTTGCGCCTGGCGCGTCCTCCTGCGAAACTTGCTTATTTCCGGCCTCTATATTATAATATTTCTTTAGAATTTGACTCTTTTGCGATGGACTTTGGAGGTTTGGATGAAGCAGCCGAAGCATGATCTTGTTTTGAGAATAGTAAAGCTTCTGGACGTGATCGCGGTGACGTTTCTTTTTGCGGTCGTCTGGATGAATTTTTACGCCGGGATGATGTATGGCAAGACCTTCTACAGACGCGGCAACTGGCTTGTTATATTCCTTTTCCTCTTCTTTTTCTGCATGTTCGGCAGGACCTATGACGCCTTTCTGGTCTCTCTCTCAAGCATTTCCGCGATGATCTACAGCCAGGGACTTTCGCTGTTCCTGTCTGATTTTATTATGTATTTTCTGATCCTGCTGCTGGCGCGGCGCGCGGTGAATCCGCTGCCGCTGCTGGGCACGTTCCTGCTGCAGCTGGGGGCGGCGGTCATCTGGTGCATCCTGGCAAACCACTGGTATTTCCGTTCTTTCCCGCCGCGCAGGACGGCAGTGATCTACGATATGCGGCGCGGCATGGAGGATCTGATCAGCGAGTACGGCATGACGAAGAAGTTTGAGATCGTCGTGAACTGCTCCGCGAAAGAGTGCGTCGAGAGTGATCTGAAGGTGCTGGAGGGGAAGGACCTGGAGGCCGTGTATCTGTGCGGCGTGCACAGCCATGAGCGGAACAAGATCCTGAAATACTGCATCGAGGAGGGGATCTCCGTGTACGTGATCCCGCGTGTCGGCGATGTGCTGATGAGCGGCGCGAGGCAGATGCACATGTATCATCTGCCGATGATGCGCGTGGACCGGTACAATCCGCCGCCCGAGTTTGTCATCACCAAGAGGGCCTTTGATATCATCGCTTCGCTGATCGCGATCGTGATCACGTCGCCCATCATGCTGGTCACCGCGATCGCCGTGAAGACGGACGGCGGGCCGGTCTTCTACAGGCAGACGAGGCTGACGAAAGACGGGCGCGAGTTTAAGGTGCTCAAGTTCCGGTCGATGCGCGTGGACGCGGAGAAGGACGGCGTCGCAAGGCTGAGCACCGGTGAGAATGACGACCGGATCACAAAGACGGGCCGCGTCATCCGCAAGCTGCGCATCGACGAGCTGCCGCAGCTCTTCAACATCCTGAGCGGGGACATGAGCATCGTCGGGCCCCGGCCCGAGCGGCCGGAGATCGCGGCCAAATACGAGGAAGAGATGCCGGAATTCCGCCTGCGCCTGCAGGCCAAGGCCGGCCTTACGGGGCTTGCGCAGGTGTACGGCAAGTACAACACCTCGCCCTACGATAAACTGCAGATGGATCTGATGTACATTGCCGCTCCGGGCATATTGGAAGACCTGAAGATCTGCTTCGCCACGGTGAAGATCCTGTTCCTGCCGGAGAGCACCGAGGGCGTCGCCGAGGGACAGGTGACCGCGGCAGATGAGGCCGCCGGGGAAAGCAGCGGCAGCGCGGCGAAGGCCGCCGGGGAAAGCAGCGGCAGCGCGGCGAAGGCCGCAGGGGAAAACAGCGGCAGCGCGGCGAAGGCCAAAGGGGAAAGCAGCGGCAGCGCGGCGAAGACCGCCGGTGAAAGCGACGATACCGCGGCGAAGGCCAAAGGGGAGGATACAGGGAGCGTATGAGAGAAATAAGAATGATTACGCCGGCTGTCTCTGTGATCATCCCGGCGTACAACTGCGAGGAGTACCTCGAGGAGGCGGTCTCGAGCGTTCTGGATCAGACCTTTGAAGATCTGGAGCTGATCATCATCGACGACTGCTCGACCGACGGGACGCAGGCGCTGATGGAGCGCCTCGCCGGAAGGGATTCGAGGATCCGCATCTATCATAACGAAGAGAATCTGGGCGCCGCGGGCACAAGGAACCGCGGGGTCATGATGGCGCGCGCCAAATGGATCGCCTTCCTTGACGGCGATGATCTGTGGGAGAGGGAGAAGCTGGAGAAGCAGCTGGATCTGGCCGCGCGCATTCCGGAGGCGCGTCTGATCTTTACGGGCTCCGCGTTCATCGAGGACGACGGGATGACCATCGCCTATGTCCTCCATGTTCCGGAGACGGTGGACCGGAAGGCGCTGCTGAAACAGAATGTGATCTCATGCTCCTCGGTGCTCATCCGCAGGGAGCTGATGGAGAGATTTCCGATGCCCCGCGAGGAGGGGATCCACGAGGATTTCGCCGACTGGCTGCGCATCCTCGAGGAAGTGCCCTGCGCCTACGGCGTCGATGAGCCGCTGCTGATCTACCGGCGCGCGCTCACCTCAAAGTCCGGGAAGAAGGGCAAGTCCGCCCGGATGAACTGGAAGACCTATGAATACGCCGGCGTGAAGGGACCGAAGAAGGTCACCGCGATGGCCGGCTATACGATGCACGGCTTTGTCAAGTACGGCCGCCTCTGGTGGAAGAGCTACCGCCTGATGAACGGGAAGGAGCGCTTCCGGCGCCTGTTCTTCTTCACCATGGACGTGCTGCTCCTGGCAGCCTGGATCGGCCTGTTTGCCTATGTATGGTTTAACTATATCCACTTCAGAGGCGTGATCGGCAACCGCTATTACCGTTGGGGGCATGTTGCCCTGATCAGCCTTTACGGCGGCGGCGCTCTTGCGCTGGGGATGCTGTTCGGCGTCTTCCGGACGGTGGAAGAGACCGTCTCGGAGTCTGTGCTGTCGCACATCTACTGCGTCCTGCTGCTGAATGTCATGAGCTACGTGGAGCTCGCCCTGATCGGGCGCTGGCGCTTCCCGCAGCATGTGCAGGGGATCATCGGGCTGACGGCCGCGGAGCTTGCGGTCTCGCTTGCCTGGATCTTCGCGGTGCGCTGGCTCTATTTCCATATCTATCCGCCGCACGAGATGCTCATCATCCACGGGGATGAGGACTACGGATATCTGCAGCACCAGCTGGAGAAGGAGACGAAGAGATATGTGGTCGGCGGCACCATCGGCCTTTCGGAAGGGCGCGAGAAGATCGAGAAGGAGATCCTGCGCCACGACTCCGTCATGCTCTCGGACATCCCGGGGCAGGAGCGGGAGCATTATCTGAAATACTGCTTTGAGAAGCATAAGCGTTGCTACTGCCAGACATCCCTCGAGGACATCATGGTGCTCGGATCGAAAAAGATGCATGTGTCCGACATGACGCTCCGCCTTTTCCCGAACTGCGGCATGAGCGTCGAGCAGAAGGTGATCAAGCGCCTGCTGGATATCATCCTGTCCCTGCTGGTGCTGGTCGTCCTCTCGCCGGTCATCATCATCGTTGCCATCGTGGCGAAGACCGGCGGCGGGAGCCTGCTGACCTCGCAGGTCTGCCTCGGCAGAGACGGGAAGCTGTTTAAGAGATACAAATTCCGGACGCGGCAGGATGTGGAACAAGAAGATACGTTTACGTATGCGCAGAGCGCGGATGCTGCCGGCCCGGAGGACGGGGCGTCCCCGGATACCGCGTATACGAAGCACGGGCGCACACTGGAGGCGTGGCATCTGGACGAATTCCCGCAGCTTCTGAACGTTCTAAAAGGCGACATGTCCCTCGTGGGACCGTACCCCGTGGATCCGGCGACCCACGCGGGCGTCTGCGAACGGTGCCCGGAGTACGCCTGGAGGCTGATGTTCAGGCCGGGCATCACAAGCTACGCGATGGTCAACGGCAAATACTTCTCCCTGCGGGAGAATCAGCTGAAGATGGATCTCTACTATATCGAGAACTATTCGCTGCTTCTCGATTTCAAAGTGCTTGCCGCCACCCTGAAGGTCGTGTTCACAAAGCAGCCGGAGTAAAAGGCCGGAGCCGGAGCAGAAGGCTGGGGAGCCGGCACAAGAGGCCGGAGCCGGAGCAGAAGACCGGAGAGCCGGCACAAGGAGGAAAAATGTATACTATCAAGGATCTTTATGATCTGGATCATACGATCGCGAAGGACTATCTTCTTTCCTTCACGTATCCCTGGGAAGCCCTGAAGGGGATCAAGGATCTCATCCTTGCTCTGGGG